>NZ_JBINJE010000059.1:0-8632 GCF_043951955.1 Halalkalibaculum sp. DA384
TAACATGACCTCTTAAAATAAACCTCTATGAATCATAAGGTCATATATCAGTTTGTCCTGGCCAGAAGGTTAAGCGTTCAAATACTCCCGGGCGTGGTTTGCATTTTAAAATTTCTTTCCGCCTAATCAATTTCTCATGCTGGTGCTACAATACAAATAGTACTACACGCTAGTATTATTTAGTAAGGATTGTGTTCTCTCTCCTGTCGGTTTTTGTCATCAGTAACAGAATTCCCAAAATCCCGGCCACCAACAGCCCCATATCTTCCAGAATACCAAGATTGATTGCTGCTGTAAAACCAATAACAGACCACAGTCCAGGAATTACTAAAATCCACCACGGTACTTTTTTTACAGTCCACAGCAACATGCCAAACGTAAAAATGGTGGCTGGGCAAGGCGCTACTCCAAACATTGGAGCATAAGGATACCCATGGCCCAATTGAGCTCCAACTATAGGATAAAAGAGCATGGCATAGATAATCAGAACTGCTCCTGTTATACCATATCCATCCCATTTCAAGCGAAACTTCAACCAGTCTTTCCAGACCCCCACGCCAAGAAACAGCAAACCCTGTATGAGAAAAATTACCCCAAAACCGTAGGCAGCGGTATTGATGGAGGTGAAAAAGGTGAGATGATAAATCGCCCCCATCCAAAGCCAAAATCCGGCTAATATTAGACTTATTGTCCTGTCATTTCTTGCGGCGGGTCGGTAAGATAAATATATAGCCAATCCACCCAGTAAATATGCCACGATCTGAGCCGGCCAGATGGCGGTATTATAGGTTTCGAAGACTTCAAGAAACTGTTCGGTTGAAAAAGGCAATTCCATCATGGGATCAACAGATTACGTTTGTCTTCTTCCAGAATGATGGAATCAGATCCACCGAAACAGTAGCAGAGATACCTGTAAATGATTGTAGGTAAATATATTACGACTGTATTCTAAGGAATTAACGTTACGCCAAACTTACTTGCTACCAAGGATGTGATAACAAAGCAGATAATAGTAATCCCCACACAAATTATGAGCGACCACCAAAAGTTAATGCCATTTTTTAACAGCACCGGCATGGCTAAAAACATCGGCAGGGTGGGAATGACGTACCAAAACGTATAGAAGGCGTGATTGCTTATCTTTTCATCTCCCTGACCTTCGATATAGAGCCAGATCATCACCATGATGGTAACAAAGGGAAGCGAAGCCAAGAGCGCTCCCAACCGGTCGGTTCTCTTGGCTACTTCCGAGACCAGGACTATGATAAAGGCCGTTACCGCATATTTTAGAATAAGGAATTTCATAGTCTTGGTATTTTTTTAGCTTGTAATTTTCGCTTCACTGCTCTCAAACTGTGCCAGCAAGGCCGGAATCACAATCATGTTAAGCAGAGTAGAGCTAATAAGTCCACCTAAAATAACCTGTGCCATGGGCGACTGTATCTCGTTTCCGGGTTCACCGGCGGCCAGTGCCAGCGGGATCAATGCGAGCCCAGCAGTGAGGGCCGTCATCAGGATCGGGTTGAGCCGTTCCATAGCCCCCTGTCGAATAGCATCCATAAAGGATTTGCCTTCCTCCCAACGCAAGTACTGGTAGTGGGAAACAATCAATATTCCGTTTCGGGTGGCAATACCGAACAGGGTGATAAACCCAACAAGAGAGGCAATGGAAACAATACCGCTGGTAAACCAAACGATAAAGATACCGCCGATCAGGGCAAAGGGCAGGTTC
Organism: Halalkalibaculum sp. DA384; assembly: GCF_043951955.1. Taxonomy (NCBI): domain Bacteria; kingdom Pseudomonadati; phylum Balneolota; class Balneolia; order Balneolales; family Balneolaceae; genus Halalkalibaculum; species Halalkalibaculum sp. DA384. The sequence goes on from NZ_JBINJE010000059.1 coordinate 1,733, forward strand.
ACCATCACCAGAAGTGCTGTTTTCAGTGAGCTGAACTCCAGGTACAGCAGCAGGTAAATAAGGAGGATTGCAACAATACTCAGCAGCGAGATAGTGCGGGTGGCCTGCGCCTGACTCTCAAACTGTCCGCCGTATTCCACAAAATAGCCCTGTGGAAAGCTGACGTTATCGGAGATATTATCACTGATCGCATTCACCGTACCACGCAAATCACGTCCGGCTACATTGGCCGAAACCACAATTTTACGCTGCACATTTTCGCGACTAATAGTATTGGGACCACTGCGCGACTTGATGCTGGCCAATTCCGAAAGCGGAACCACCGTCCCATCCTTAAGCGTCAGTTCTGCATTCTTTACAGCCTGGATACTCCCCCTGTGTTCCTCATCGTATCGAACCATCAGATCAAACAACCGGTCCCCTTCTATAATCTGTGAGACGGTCTCACCGGCAAAAGCCACATCTACCTTTTCGGACAGGTCGCCGATGTTCATGCCATAACGCACAAGGGCCCTTCGGTCGGGTCGGATCTGGATTTGTGGGACGTTTTGTTGCTGTTCGACTGAGAGATCCACAACGCCTTGGACGTCCTCCATCTGGCCTCGAACCTCTTCTGCCAGAGTTCGCAGGCGATACAGGTCGGGACCGAAAATCTTCACAGCAATATTAGCCCTGGTTCCTGAAAGCATGTGGTCAATCCGGTGGCCGAGGGGCTGACCAATTGTGATATTGGTTCCAGAAACGCCGCTTAAATCAGACCGTAGTTCCTCCAAAACCTGCTCCTTGGTCGTACCTTCCTGGATATCCAGATCGGCATTAATCTCCGAGGCATTAACCCCCTGGGCGTGCTCGGACATTTCTGCCCGTCCGGTACGTCGTGCCGTACTTGTGACCGCCGGATGGTCCAACAGGATATTTTCAATACGCTGACCTATCTCATTGGATTCATCCAGCCCGGTGCCGGGAATGGTCACCGCGCTAATGACCAGCGTTCCTTCATTGAATTCCGGCAGAAAGGAGCTTCCCAGATATGGCACTATAATCAAGGTACCCAAGAATAAAACCAGCGTGCCGGTCAACACGCTTTTCTTGTAGCGCAGGATGCTATCCAGTATCTGGTCGTAGCCGGATTTAAGCTTTTTGGTAAACCAGCTTTCTTCCAACTTGCCTTTCGCCGCTTGTCCCGGCAGCAGGTAGTAACACAACACGGGCGTTACGGTCATCGCAATAACCAGAGAGGCCCCGATGGATACGATGTAGGAAAGTCCCAGCGGCTGGAGCATGCGTCCTTGCAGACCACTCAAAAAGAAGAGCGGAATAAAGACGATCATGATAATCAGCGTGGCGTTGATGATGGAGGTCCGTATTTCCTTGGATCCTTCAAACACCACCTGCATCGCTGACTTTTGCTCCGACTCCGGTAGCCTGGCGTTCTCCCGAAGCCGCCTGAAGACATTTTCCACATCGATGATCGCATCATCCACGATCACACCGATGGCAATAGCCATCCCGCCCAGGGTCATGGTGTTGATGGTGATATCGAAAAACTCCAGTACGAACACCGAAGTAATAAGTGCCAGCGGTATAGCCGTGAGAGAGATCATCGTCGTCCGGAAATTAGCCAGGAAAAGCAGTAGAATAATGACTACCAAAATGGCACCATCTCGTAAGGCTTCAATCACGTTGTCAATGGCAAGATCGATAAAGTCGGCCTGACGAAAAATGTGGCTGTTGATCGTAAATCCTTCGGGCAGGTTTTGCTCAATCTGCGCCAGCGTTTCATCGACCCGTTCTGTCAGCTCAAGAGTATTGGTATCCGGCTGTTTTTTGATGGAAATAATCACGGCCTGATCACCTTTGACAGAAGCGTCGCCGATTTTCTGAGCGGCATCAATAGTTACATTGGCAACATCGCCAATGGTAATAGGCTGGTTATTGCGTTCAGTCACCACCGATTGCTTGATATCCTCTATTGAGTTAGCCCGTCCAATTCCACGAATGGTGTACTGTTGACTGTACTCCTGGAAGAAGCCGCCCGAAAAGTTTTCGTTGGAGGATTCGGTAGCCTCCATCACCTGGTCCAGTGTTACATCGTAGGCTTTCAACCGATCGGGATCCACGCGGACCTGGTATTGTTTAACTCCCCCGCCAATAGGCACTACCTGGGCTACTCCGGGAATCGCCAGCAGGCGCCGCCGGATCTCCCAGTCGGCAGCCGTGCGTATCTCCAGCTCCGAATGCCGGTCACTTTCTACACTCACCAACATAATTTCTCCCATAATGGAGGTGATAGGAGCCATCACCGGCGGTGGCACTTCTTCCGGCAGTTGGCTACTCACCATTGAGAGCTTTTCGTTGACGATTTGGCGGGCCTGGTAGATGTCTGTACCCCATTCGAATTCTACCCAAACGATGGAAAATCCTTTGGAAGTAGCCGAGCGCACCCGTCGCACGCCGCTGGCACCGTTGGTAGCGGTTTCGATTGGCAGTGTAACAAGCTGTTCGACTTCCTCGGGGGCCATACCATGCGCTTCGGTCATCACTGTAACGGTGGGAGCTGTTAGGTCGGGAAACACATCCACAGGCATATTGATGACCACGTACGCACCGGCAACAAATAACACGATGGAGGTCACCACGACAACCAGCCGGTGCCTCAGTGACCCTTTAATAATTGCATCTAACATATCAGTACGATTTAACTAATTTGAAATTCAGAGCGTATTTAGTGGGTATGCCCGTGAGAAGGTGCCTCGGACGAAAGCGAAGCCAGTTTCACCTGGTAAGCATTTTCGGTCACCACATGCTCTCCACCTTGCAGGCCGGAGGTGATCTCTACCCAACCTCGGTGTTCAATACCAGTCGTGACCCGCTGCTTCCGGAAGGATTCTCCGGAGACATGTACATAGACGTTGTAGTTTCCTTCTTCTTCAATTAAAGCGGATCGGGGAATCGCCAGCACATTCTCTTTGGTATCCGTGTTAATATGTACCGTAGAGAACATCCCCAATGGCAACCCATTTTTTGTGTTATCGAGCTCATAAATCAACGGCAGGGTTCGGGTCTGTGGATCGATGCTGTTGGCCCGGCTGATTAGCCGTCCATCCAGCTCACTAACTTCATACAGGCGGTCATCGCCCTGCACCCGAAAGGCGGCCTCTCCGGCGTTGGCAATGCGGCTCTGATGAGCAGCCGGAACGTTGGCTTTTAGCCAGACCCTGGAGGCATCCGCTATGCGGTACAATGGCTGTCCGGCTTCAACCTGAATGCCCGGCGTGACGAAAGATTCGACTATCGTGCCATTTATAGGAGCTTTGAGTGCAAACCGGTAGGATTCGGCTGATTCTCCGTACCCTTCGATAGTCGTGGTATCTACCTGGATTACCTCATTGATGGTCTGATAGTGCGTCAATGCCTGTCGGTACTCGATACGAGCCTTCTGTAGCTCCGTCTGTGGGATGGCCTCTTTTTCATACAAACGCTTGGACCGCTCCAGGTTGGCTTTGGCCAGCTCGAGCTCAGACTGAGCATTAATAAACTGCTGGGCGTAATTATCACCGGCGCCCGATTGGATAGCGGGATTCAATACTGCCATAGACGTTCCTTTTGACAGTTGCTGACCTACGACCGGCAGGTTGCCGTTTTGACTGGACAAAATAATACCCGAAAATGGAGCGGAAACGACAACCTGGCTATTCTGCGCGGCCATAATTTCCCCGGTGGCATCTATGGTTTGTGTAAGCGTTCGCTGTTGCACCTTTTGGGTAGCAAAAGGGATATCCCACTGCTGTTCTTTTAGGAAGGTAATTAGGTAAGGATCTTCCTCGGCGTGCCCGTGAGGCACCTGATCAGCTGAATTATACACCGGGATTCCCTTGACCTGCAACGTATCATTCACCATTCCCTGAATGATGATCGTAAGATCGTACCGTCCTGCTCGATCAAAGACGACATCAGGACCATAAATTCCAGGAGTTTGCACTTCCGTTTCGGTGAGGGACCCTTCGTTGCCTCGTTCTGAGCTAAAAACGAATTCCACTTCTGATTTAGAAATGGGTTTAAAATCCGACAATCGGGTCAGATGAACGGCGAAGGTAGCTTCCTGCCCGACAATTAATGCAGGGTATTCCATGAACAGTTCGGTTTTATCCGTCCATTGCGTAATTGCACCGGCACCCTCAAGTTGAGGTTCTTCTCCCTCTTGCCCGTGATCTGATTCTCCATCATGGGAATGACCATGATCTTCCTGGGCTTGTTGTATGGGCTGCTCATGAGTATGATCGCCTTCTTCACCATGCGTATGGCCTTCGTCACCGGCACCTCCGCACCCCGTCATCACCAGGGACGTACTCATCATGATTAACGTTATAAGTTGTTTCATTGCATCAAATTTTGTTCGTGACAAGTTTATTGGATGGGTAGGAATTAATGACCGTGTTCTTCATCTCCATGGGAATGGGTATCCTCTTCATGGGTATGATCCCCATCTTCTCCGTGAGTGTGATCGCCTTCTTCATCATGGGTATGAGTGGAATCATGGTCTGCTGTATGGTCACCACCTCCAATATGGACAGCGTCACTGTCATTTGTAGTTGATTGTTGAGCAGGAGCTTCATGGGTGTGGTCACCATCTTCACCGTGGGTGTGCCCGGAATCATCCGAGCCACATCCTGTTATCGTTAATCCTGCTGCGATCGAACAAATAAGAAGTAAACGTTTCATAGTATTAGTTGTTTTTAGAGTTAGATATTCGTCCTGCGGATTGTACGTCCAATTCAAAAAGTGCCTGATTATAATCAGCTATAGTCTCGTAGATCATCGTCTGGCCATCGACATAAGCCTGGGTGGCATCAAGGAGTTCAACCAGTGAATAGCGTCCCTGCTGGTAGGCCGCCCGTGCGGCTTCCAGCATTGACACATCCATCGCGTCCTGCTGCATAGACTTCCACTGCTCCAACACGAGCTCGACTCGCTCGTAAGCCGTTGAAACCTGGTTGCGAACCGCCTGCTGCTTCAAGCTCAGTTCGGTCTTGCGCGAACGAGTTTGAGCTTGGGTAATCGTTACATTGCCCCGGTTTTGGTTCAAGATGGGGAGCTTGATGGATCCGCCGATGACAAAGCCCTCGGCACCATCCGACTGATTTTTATACCCGAAGTTAACGTTCAGGTCGGGCAGGCGATCCCGTTTTTCAACCCTGTACTGCAGCTCGGAAGCATCGACCATCTGTTCCAAAGCTGCCAGGTCGGCCCGATTGGCAAGGGCATATTGGATTAGTGCCTGCTCTTGCATATTGATAGGATCGACCGTCAGGCTATCTGATAGCTGGAATTGGGTATCCAACTCTTGTCCAGAAAACAAATAGGTAGCCAACCGATTGCCCGTTTGCTTACGGTTCAGATGAACCTGGTCGCGTTGTTTCCGGTACCGGCTGAGCTCCACGTTAAACCGTTGCACCTGTAAGCCGGAAAATGTGCCCTCAGCCTGTCGCGCCTTAGCTGCCGAACGGGCTTTGCGTATAATGTCCAGCGCCCGATTATAGATTCCCAGTTTCTCCGACAGCTGCCAGTATTCGACGTACAGCGATTTTACCTGCCGGATTAGCTGTAGCCGGTCGTATTCAAATTGCAGTTCGGCCGCCTTTTGTGATTTGGAAGCACTACGACTGCGCAGAAAGGGCTGCCCAAGCAGTTCAATAGGCTGGGAAAGCATGTAGGTCGTTTCCTCGTAATCGACTGTACCAGCATTGAGCTGCTCCCGGTTAATGCTGACCTCGGGATTGGAATACGCCTTGTCCCGGATCGCTTCTCCCTGCTTGCGCAACTGGTCATATCTGGCCAGTTCCTGCTGAAGGCTGTTCTGTTTGAAAAGCTCGACGGCTTCATCAAGCGTAATAGAGGTTGGTTGTGCATGGACCAACGCCGGAAATAATACCAGCAATAGCGTCCACCGGATATACCTTGTCATGATGGTTGAATTGTAATTATGTGATACGATTAGGAAAGGAAGTCCCGAAAAGGGAAAATTAAGCTATAGGAGGGCCGCGACGGGAAAAAGAGGAGAGGTGATAATGGTTCGGTACCGGCCTTGGCGGTGGCAGATCAAAAAGTGTCGGAGTGTCATCAAGCTCTAACCGGGTAGCCACAAATTCAACCTCTAACAAAGCTACGAGATTGTTTGCTATATCAGGATTAACCTGGGTAGGACTCGTCAACGTGCCAATGATATCAGAGGAAGTACTAACCTGGTGCTTGTGATCATCTTGATCAGTCCCCTTTTTAAATGGCTGATCGTCAGGATTTTCACTTTCATGGGCATGCACTTGGGCGTGAACGTCGAGATGATCGCCAATATGAATACTGAGAACATGGAGATGAGTTCCCTGCCCGAATAGAACGCAGAAACAGGTCGCTGCCACTAGCAGCAGGCCCGTAATAGTAACGATATGTTTATTACTTATAAGCACATTAAAGAGTAGGTAAAAAGGCAGGCAATATCAAAACTGTAAATTTCACCTTTAAAATCATAGAGTATCAATTTTTCACATTCATGAAGTCTTTTCCCCAAGCTTTTGTTGCAGTTGTTACATATGATGTAACATGACATCCCAAAACCAACCTATATACATCATAAGTCATATATTAGCGTGTCTTCGGAACAGGCCAGTCAGACATACTTGCAGGAATTTTACAGCTGACCTGACACATACTGTAAGCGCCCATAACTCAGTTTGATAGAGCGTTTGGCTTCGGACCAAAAGGTCGGGTTACCTCTTTTGTTGAGTCCGGTTACCAGCCTGTCTTTAACCAATTCTCGTCGTGTTGTGGAGTGCTGCATTCCCAGCGGATTGAACACTCTTTGCTGAAGCATTTCTTCATAGGACTGATCCTCAATTTGCGTCA
>NZ_JBINJE010000005.1:0-210881 GCF_043951955.1 Halalkalibaculum sp. DA384
TTCACCGAGAAAAAGCCCAGCTTGAAGCAAACTTATGTCGATACCGGACAATTGTTGCTATTTTAGCAACCCTTATGTCGAACTCACGTTATTTAGATTCTACATTCATAATTCCCAACCCGGTGATTTTTCGATGCTCTTTCATATGGTTATCCTGACCTCACATTACATTAGAACCGGAATCGAGATGTCAGGGTTTGCGTGCCAGCGCATAGATACCGGTGCCCCACTCGTTTTCCCGAGCCAGATCCAGCCGCATAAGGATGAGCGCGATCGGCAGAACCGGCAGGTAATAGAGCGCAAGCAGCGGCAAGGCCAGCAGGCTTATCTTGTTAAGCAGAATCATCGGATATTTGATAATCAGCATCCATGCAAAGTGGCCGGGAGGCCCATAGGTGTAGCTGACATCCACCGGCTCCAGTCCTGCTCGTTTAATTTTGGCGACGATATCCTCTTTTGAATAGCCTGCACGGGCGTGTTCTCCCACAAAGGTATCTTCTTCACCGGCGTCACTCTCCGAGTAGTGGGAAGGGGAATGCATCAGAAAATAGCCGCCGGACTGAAGGGCTTTTGCCAGGTTTCGAATTGCTTTTTCATCCTCCTCGATATGCTCGAGTACATCAATACAGATCGTAAAATCAAATTCATCCCGGTAGCTGATCTCCAGCAGATCCTGCTTTTTAAATTGAATTTTTTGCCGGGCGATATCCTCCCCGAAGTAGTTACGGCAATCCGCCAGGTAGTCTTCCTTAACATCAATGCCCTCTACCCGGATATTACTGAACTCCTTTAACAGGAACCGATCGTACTGGCCAAACCCGGTGCCGGCATCCAGCATGTGCCATTCCGACTGCTCGTCCAGCGGCCGGGCACGCCTTCTGATGACGCGACGAATATACCAGCTTCGCAGAAAGAAAAGGTCCAGCAACTTGTAGAAAAGGGTCCGAAGAATCGGGAAACGGCGGATAACAGCCGCAAAGCGATCTTTAACCGGGTCATAGGCGATCTTGCTCATAGATATAAAATGAGGTGCTGTTAAATCTTGTCTTTGATATTGGGTTTTTTGGGCTCACCCTTGTTTCGGTTTATCAGTTCGCCCAGGAAGCCAATGGAAAAGAACTGCGCTCCCAACACCATCAGCATCACTCCCAAAAGCAACATCGGTCGACCCGACAGGTGCGTCCCGAAGAACAGCTTCATCACTGCCAGGTACGCATTGATAAGCCCGCCTACCACCAGGAAGAAAAAGCCGAGCGTACCAAAAAAATGCATCGGCCGCTGCAGGTAGCTGTTGATGAACACCAGCGTCAACAGGTCCAGGAACCCGTGCATGAAGCGGGAGATCCCGAATTTGGTCTCGCCGTACTTGCGCGGATGATGCTGCACGACCTTCTCCCCAATGCGGTTATACCCTTCCCACCTGGCAAGTAGCGGGATGTACCGGTGTAGTTCGCCATAGAGGTAGATATTTTCGATCACTTCGCGCTTGTAGGCTTTCAGTCCACAGTTAAAATCGTGCAGATCGATGCCCGTTACCCACGAGGTGACTTTATTAAAAAATTTGGACGGGATGGTCTTGGAAAGGGGATCGTGGCGCTCCTTCTTCCATCCACTGACCAGGTCATATCCCCCGGCAAGCATCTCGATCATGGCGGGGATCTCTGCGGGATCGTCCTGCAGGTCAGCGTCCATCGTTACGATATAGCGCCCCTCCGCACGCTCAAATCCACTTTGCAGGGCTGAACTTTTGCCGTAGTTCCGCTGAAACCGGATGCCGTGGGTTTGTTCGTGTTGAGCACTCAACCGTTGAATCTCCTGCCAGGAACCGTCGGAGGAGCCATCATCCACAAAAATAATTTCGTGTCGGTAGGTACCGCTAAGTTCTGTTGTAATCCGCTCGTGCAGCTCGGCCAGCGATTCGTCCTCGTTGTAGACCGGAACAACTACGCTAATTTCGAGCTTTGTGTTGTTGGAATCTTGTTCAGCCAAAATGCTTGAATATTAGCCTGTAAAAAGTTAGATATAACCTAGTTATTAATTTACAAGCGGTAAAGATACATTTTTGGGTCCTATGAAAAAACTATATTACTCCATCGGGGAAGTCAGTGAAATAACATCGGTGGATCAGCATGTACTGCGCTATTGGGAGACGGTATTCAACGACCTGAGTCCCCAGAAGAACAAAGCGGGCAACAGGATCTACAAAGAGGATGATATCGACCTGGTAATCAAGATCAAGGAGCTGGTCCAGGAAAAAAAATACAGCACGGAAGGGGCGCAGCAAGTGCTGGAGCAGGAAAAAAACGGGAACCAGGAGGAGGTGGAACTGCCCGTTGAAGTGAAGCGGGACCTCAAGGAGATACGCCTGTTTCTGAAGAAAATTCTCAAGGACCTGTAGCGGGCGATTGATGAAATGCTGTTTTCGATCGTTAGCACACGCCTGTTTCGTGCAAGCTCTCACCCGTTCACCAATTCCTAATTCCAAATTCTTACGCCACTATCATGGAGATCGATTTATCACAGGTTACGACAGGACCGTTCACCCTGTACACCATAGAAACCGGCCGCTTTCGGCTTGACGGGGGGGCCATGTTCGGCGTGGTTCCCAAAACTCTTTGGGCCCGACAGGTCGAGGCAGATGACAAAAACCGCATCCCCATGGCGATGCGAAGTCTCCTGGTTCACTCCGAACAGACCGGAAAGCTCTATTTGATCGACAACGGCATCGGCACCAAGTTTGATGAAAAATATGAAGCGATCTACCAGGTAGACCACCAGCACAGCAATCTGTTGGGCTCCCTCTCCCACCACGGGTTTGCCCCCCGTGACATTACCGATATTATCTTCACGCACCTCCACTTCGACCATTGCGGGGGAACAACCTTCTATGATGAGCAGGGAGTCCTGCAGCACACCTTCCCCCGTGCGCGGTATCACGTTACAACGTCACACTGGGAGACCGCCAGGCATCCCAATGCCCGGGAAAAGGCCTCTTTTTTTGACGACAATATCAAGCCGATTCAGGAGTCGGGGCGACTGACACTGGTTGAGGACGGGCACATCTACGAGGAAGGACTTTCCTCGCTGGTCGTAAACGGCCACACGCTGGGCCAACAGCTGCCGGTCATTAAGGCGAACCAGCAGACCGTTGTCTTTGCAGCGGACCTCCTGCCGACGGCCTCGCACGTTCCGCTCCCGTGGATTATGGGATACGACATGCGCCCGCTTCGCACCCTCGAAGAGAAGGAGGATATCCTGAACAGGGCCGCAGCAGAAGGGTGGTTCTTCTTTATGGAGCATGACAGCCGCAATGAAGTGATTCAGGTTGATAAAAAGAATGAAAAGTTTACTGCCCGCACCGGGCTCACTCTGGATGACCTGGCAGACTGAATAACGTTGTGGCTTTGAAGTGCTCAACAGTATGAAAAAGACCAGAGTCATGTCAACCATAACCATTCGGGGTTACGGGATACTGTAACACAGATGACACTGATACTGCAGATTAACCACAGGATAGTTGATTCAACAGCACCATAAAATAATCTAGCCGTGTAGATCAGCCTGCTCGGTGGTATCCGCGTTCTGCCGGTAGCGGCCGAACTCCAGGGCATGACACGACACCGGAGCCACGTGCACCAAACAAAATATCGGTACCAGAAGATGCCCCAGTTTCCGGAAGTTGTCCATCCCCAGACTTTTCCTTTTTTCCAATGCCGTCGCAAATAGAAAGAAATGAATAGCAGGGATCTCTCGTTGTTACATTCATGGAGGAGTTTTACCGGACGATTGTTTGCCCGATACGGGGTATGTACGTTTATTCAACATCCCAGCTACGGGGTGTCGGTCGGCGACTTCAACCAAAAACGGGCACTGAGCATCGTCAAAATCGTGGTTTTGCAAAGCTCTCTCCCTATACGCAGATAAATAGTTGTTTTTTATGCAAACAGATGATAACCTTTTGGACTGTGACAAAATGAAGGGGCATAATACAGGCTGATATGAAGGAACCAATTGACCAGAAAGCAGACCGGCTTGTTCGGCGCATTGAGCGACGATATCACCGCTTGCGCCGGCAGGGAATCGCAGGACGGCTTCTGCTGCCGTTGTCCATCTTTTTCGCGGGCATCGCACTCTTTACCTGGGTGGAGCAGCAGCTCTATTTTTCGTCCACCATCAAGATGGCCGTCGGCGGTGGATTGCTTGCAACCGGCGGCGCGATCCTCTGGTGGCAACTAAAAAAAGCCTCATCCCCTTCCCTATATGAGTTTTATGCCAGGTTGTCCGACGACATTGATACCCCTGCGCTCAAACATGCGCTCGACCTTTCACTGAAGAGCCGCGACCGCCACCTGAAGCTGTACCGTTCCGCTCTCAAAAAGAACCTGGAATCGATCTCCTGGAATGAAATTCACGACAGGGTTGACCGGAAGTTGAAACAGCTGCCGACAACCCGCTTTTTTCACCGGGCGGTCGGGGCAGTGACATTTTCGCTGCTGCTGCTGATTCTTTCTGCATTTGTCAATACCGAGGCCTTTCTCCGCACGGCACGGTTCTGGAATGATTTTCAGAAACCCAATCCCTATACTTTTACCGTAACGCCCGGAGATACAACCATAGAGCAGGGAGGCACCTTTCAGCCCGCCGTCACCTTTGAGGGCCCCGTCCCCGAGGAGCTGCTGCTCGGTATCAAAACCGATGTCGAGAACAAGTTTCGGTACCGTCCCCTGCAGGAAACAGCGGAAGGCACTTACACCGCTGAATCGATCCGGTTGAATGCCGACGCCTCCTATTTTGTAAAAATGGCCGAGTTCAGCAGCGGCCAGTATGAGGTGGATGTACAGCTCCGCCCCCGATTTGAGTCGCTCTCCGTCGAGATTTTTCCACCCGGTTACACGAAACTGGATTCAACGACCTATACCTATCCCTTCTCGCAGGTTAAAGCCTACCAGGGTTCCGAAATTAGGATACGGGGCATAGCCAACAAGCCGCTCCGGAAGCTCCAAATGATCGCCTCGGTTAGTGAGGATACGCTGCAGCCCGACCAGTCCGTTGCTGAATCATACCTGTTCCGGCGGTCGGTCAGCTCCACTGATACGCTTCAGTTTACCATGAGCGACTCTTCCGGGCTGAGCAACAACAACGACTTTGCATTTGCTGTTGAGGCGGCCCGGGATGAGCCTCCATTCGTTGAGCTGGCTGAACCGGCTGAAAATGTGCAGATGAGTGCTCCCGCCCCGCTGGGTATCATATACCGCATCAGCGATGATTTCGGGATATCTTCCACCACCCTGCACTACGAGATTCAGCGTGCGTTTACCCAGCAGCCGGAAACCGGTTCCACGGGGCTGGATACCGCACCTATGAACAGCGATCTTGCCTATGAGTGGGATGTCCCGGAGCTGAACCCCAAACCGCGCGATGTCATTACGTTCTGGATAGAGGTGACCGACAACGACAACTATAACGGGTCTAAAAGCTCGCGATCCCGCAAGCTTACCATCACTCTTCCCTCCCTCGTTGAAAATATCGAGGATATCGACCGGCAGGAGTCCGATGTACAGCAGAACCTGGAGGATGTATCCCGGTCGTTCGAGGAAATGCAGGAAGAATACCAGCGCTTCAAACAGAACCTGAAACAAAATCCCGAAACCAACTATGAGCAAAAACAGATGCTCCAGGAGGTTCAGGACAAGCAGGAAGAGATCGACAAAAAGGTTGAAGAGCTGAACAGGAAGTTCGAGGAGATTCGCAACGAGATCAACAAAAATGATCTTGTATCTGAGGAGACCCGCCGGGCATACCAGGAGCTGCAGAACCTGATGGAGGAGATTGACGATCCCGAACTCCGGAAGGCGCTGGAGGAGCTGCAGCAGTCGCTGGGCCAGATGGACCAGCAGGAGTTGCGGAAGGCGCTGGAAAATTACGAATTCAACGAGGAGGTATACAAGGAGCGTATCAACCGGACGATTGAGCTTTTCAAGACCCTGAAGATGAACAGCGACCTTGAAAAGATGGCAAAAGCACTCGAAAACCTGGCACAAAAGGAGGAGGAAGTTGCCAACAGCGAATCCTCCCCTTCCGAAAAAGCGGACCAGCAGGAAGCGATTCAGGATGACACGGAGAACATTTCGGAACAGATAGAGAATCTGGATCAAAATGCGCCCGAAAAATCGCAACAACGGATCAACGAGTTGCAGCAGCAGAGCCGGCAGGAGCTTGACGACCTTAAAAAGCAGCTGCAGGAAAATATTGACCAGCTCAGGGAGCAAAGCCGGCAAAATGACCAGCAAAATCAACAAAAACAGCAGCAGGAACAGCGCCGGCAACAGCAGCAGATCCAACAGCAGTTTCAGCAGCTCTCTCAAAAAATGAGAGAGGCCAAGCAGCAACTCAACCAGCAGCGGATGCAGGTCAATATGGAAGCGCTCCAAAATATATTGTACAATCTCGTGAACCTTTCCGAGGAACAGGAAACCCTTACCCAGAACACCGAACGCCTTGCCAACCGCAGCCAGGCGTTTGTCGAAAAGGCCCGCACCCAGCAGAATATAAGCCAGCAATTTACTCAAGTATCTGATTCATTGTTTGCCGTTTCTGCACAGATTCCGGGATTCTCGAACCAGATCATCACCAAAAAGAAAGAGGTGCAACAGAGCTTGCAGCGATCGGTGGAACAGCTTTCGGAACGAAACAAGTCGCAGTCTACCTACGCCGAGCGACAGGCATTTGGCGGTATTAATGAGCTCTCCTCAATGGTCGCCTCCCTGATGGACCAGCTGCAAAACCAGCAGCAGAACGGTATGGGCGGGGGAATGAGTATGCAACAGTTCATGCAGCAGCTGCAGAATATGTCCGGCAGCCAGCAACAGCTGAACCAGCAGATCCAGAACCTGATTAACGACATCCAGGGCGACCGCCTCACGCGCGACCAGATCGACCGGCTTAACCAGCTTGCGAAGCAGCAGAATCGCATCCGCAAGCAACTGCAGGAACTGCAGCAAAGTGGGGAACTGGAGGCCGGTGACAAAATGCTCAGCGAACTGCAGCGGATGGCCGATGAAATGGAAAACACGATCAATGACCTCCGCGGTGGACAGGCAGACAGTGAACTGGTCAAACGGCAGGAGAATATCCTGTCCCGCATGCTCAACGCCGAAAAGGCGATGCAGGAGCGAGGCAAAAAGGATGAACGCGAAGGGACAGAGGCTGAAGACCCGCCGCGATCGGTGCCACCGGACATGACCCTGGAGGAGCTTCAAAAGAAAATGCGCAACCTGCTGAACGATCCCAGCCAGACCCGATTTTCAGAAGATTACCAACGTCTGATAGAGCAGTATTTCGAGCTCCTGAAACAGCTCGAGGATGAGGGTGTTTCGAGTTGATATTATCTCCCGCTGTTCTTCCTTTTCCGGATATCCCTCAGCCCAGGTTTCTCACGAGCATTCTGGGGATCCTTTAATAATGGCATGATTGCTCTTTTTCCCGGAAAAGCGATGTTCTTTTTTACATAAACAAAAACGAACCCAAAGATTACCGGTCATTGCATTGGTTAAAGGTTGCAGGTTAAAAGTTGAAGGTTGTAGGTTTTAGGTCTGTCAGCCTGTAACCTGCAACTTTTAACCTGCAACCTTTCAACCTGTAACTTTTAACTAACCCCGCCTCTGCTTCGCTTTACAACACATGCTTAATCCACCAGCACAATCTGTATATCCATCAGGTTGTTGCCGGTGGGACCAGTTTTGAGGAGTGTTCCCATCGCTTCATGAAAATGGTAGGCGTCATTATTTTTCAGGTGCTCATATGGGTCTATCCCTTTCTCCTGAGCCTCTGCAACCGTTGATCCCGTCACGACAGCACCAGCCGCATCCGTGGGACCGTCAATACCGTCGGTTCCGGCACTCAGCCATGTAATATTTTCATAACCCGCAATCTCCAGGGCGCCTCTCAGGGCCAGTTCCTGGTTGCGTCCTCCTTTCCCATCACCTGTTACCTCGACGGTGCTCTCCCCATAAAAGATAAAGGCGACCGGCAGCGGGGCTGGCACCTGCTGCTCCTTTACCGAAATAACCTTGTCAGCGATATCGCGGGCCACTTTAGCCACATCTTTGTTATAGGCCTGTGGTGCCACCCAGCAGTCATATCCCGCCTCCTCCATCAGTTCACACGCCTTTTGTGCCAGTTTCTGTGCCGAACCCACGATAATGGAGATATGGTTGTCCACCGGATCTTCTCCCGGCTTTACTGTTTCAGGAACAATGCCCTCTATCCCCTCCTCAATATGTTTTCGGGCCGCCCCGGGCAGCTTCTCCCAGAGCTTGTACTCCAGCAGAATATGGTACGCATCCTGGAAAGTAGAGGTATCCGGTGTTGTAGGGCCGCTCCCGATCACCTGCATATCATCATTGGGGACATCAGAAATTACGAGATCCAGCAGTGTAACAGCGGGATCTACATGGCGCAGAAGTTGTCCCCCTTTTACCCGGGAGATATGCTTTCGGACCGTATTTATTTCGTGGATGTTGGCTCCACAGTTGTTCAGCTGTTCATATATCTGGTTCAGTTCGTCGACCGTAATATCGCCCGCGGGCTGACAAACCAGCGACGAGGTTCCCCCGGAAATAGCGTACAGCAACAAGCTGTTTTCCGGTACACGCTCCATGAATGAAGTAATCTTCTCTGCGGCACTGATACTGGTGGAGTCCGGCACCGGGTGAGCAGCCTGGTGAAATTGAATGCTCTCCTTTTCTTCAGCCGGATCGTAGGGGCTTACGGCCAGCGCCCCGGCCACCCGGTCGCCAATTTCCTCGCAGAGGGTGCGAACCATCTCCCATGCCGCCTTTCCGCTGCCCACCACGTAAATTCCGTCGAATCCGTCCAGCTCTATTTCAACTTCTCCGGATCGGATCTTGTTTTCCCCGACAATCTGTCTCAAAACAGTTGATGGTTTTTGCGCGTCAAGCGATCGGCGAAAAATTTGTTCGGCCAGTGTATTCATTTCCTGTCATTCCAGTTTTACAGTTCAGTTAAGAGAATAATTATAGCTGTTCTGGGAATTGATTTCTAACCTGAATTACTGTCAATAGCGCTTTGCAAAACCGTTGTTCACCCAACTTCTTCATCTTCGCGCATTCGAAATTCTTAATTCTTGTAGATGGAGAAAAACTCGTATCCCATTTTCCCGACCTCCACCAAACTCCCCCATGCCAGCCCCATAATCCTCCTACATCCACTCGTGTGCTTATCGATCACTTTCCATTTATAGTAGATAGTTCGCAGCCGATTTCTCAACCTGTTTGTGTATCCCCGCTCGTACCGGCGGTACAAATAAACCGGCTTGTCAATAATTTCAACCGTATTCGCCTCCCGCAGCAGACGGATGGCGTAGTCTTTATCCTGCGCGCGTAAAAGGTTTTCATCATAGAATCCCACCCTCTCCATCAATGCCTTTGACACCAGCATGCTGTTTTGATGAAACGGCGATTTGATGTTAAAAAGCAGTTCCTTAATCAGCCTTTCCCTGTTCTTATTGGGTGTAAGAGATCGATAACCGAGTATCCTGTGGCCGTCAAAGGTTGAGAAACCTCCAAGAACCAGTTCGGCCCCGGTTTCTGTGGCCCGCTCGTAACGCGTCCGCAAGCTGTGAACCGGCAGCTTGTCGTCGGCGTCCAGTATGGTGATAAAATCTCCGCGCGCCCTGGAAAGGGCCCGGTTAATTGCCACACTTTTGCCCTGATGCCTGATTTTGAGATAGTGAAACTTTGACCTGCGGTCATTGTCCAGGCGCGCCCTGATCTGTCTAATCGTGGAAAAGATGTTATCGGTAGAGCCGTCATCTGCGATCATCAGCTCAACGTCGCTGAAACTGTTGGCAAGGACACTTTCTACCGCTTCAGCCAGCAGCGCGGCCATATTGTAGGTGGGAATAATGACAGTTATCCGTGCGATATCGGGCCGTTTTCTTATGCATGGTTACCTATCAGATAAGAAACGACCGGGTTTATTGCAAGAGGGCTTTGGAAACCTATTATCCTCGTTCTGTGGGAGTTGTAAGCCTATTTAAAGGTCAATAAAGTCGGTGGTACAACCACCTCCAACAAAATAGCAGGTTCTGGAAAGGTCTCTTTAAATGAATCCCAAGTCATTCGCCGGGCGACAACACCATTCATTCGACGAGTAATTCAAAGATATCTGCCACAATATTGTGACAGAGGGCCGGTACTTACACATTTGCAACCTTGTCGTAATCGTATTCCCGCTCCTGCTTCCTGCGATTCTTGTCGCGGCCGATATCAATTTCTTTGGGATCCACCTCAAAGAGTTCATCACCCTGCACATTGACTTTTTTCCCTATCGTCTTCTCCGTAATACCGTATTTCCGTTCAATGACATTGATATACCGGGCCGACGGCATCTGGATACCGACAAGCTTGAGCAGTTTTCGTTTGAATCCCTTGGTTGGGAACAGCATGACAGCCATCAGCAGTATACCCGCAAATATTATATTCACATCGTTACCTGCCATGAGCATCGCCACCCCGATAATCGCAATATTCAGTCCATAGATAATAAGCGAAGAGGTCATGTGAGAAAATCCCGCGTCGATCAGCTGGTGATGCACGTGCAGCCGGTCGGCGGAAAAGGGAGAACGACCTTTGATGAGACGAATCATGAATACACGGAGCGTATCATAGAGCGGAACGATCAATACCGCCAGTATTAGTACGGGAACTTCATTTTTAAACGGTACTGCAACCTCCGCCGTAATGCCAAAATCGACAAAACGCACCGCCAGGAATGCCAGCAGGTAACCTACGATCTGGGATCCTGTATCGCCCATAAAAATTGATGCCGGCTCCATATTGTACCACAAAAACCCGAGTAGTGAACCCATCAGCGTAAATGCCAGAACAGCTTCCGGATAGAGACCGACCGACCAGAACCAGGCCCCGAAAAACAGCGACACAATCGTCCCCACGCCGCCCGCCAGTCCATCAATACCGTCGATGAGATTATAAGCATTGACCACCACCACCATTGTAAAAAATGTCAGCAGCACACCGGCCCATAACGGGATCGCCTCCTGACCGAATACCCCACCCAAATTGGTGATCGCGAGACCTCCTCCCAGGATCGGGGCAGTAATAGCCAGAACCTGGAGCCCCAATTTCTTTAAAGGTGCAATGACCATGATGTCATCCTTTATCCCGGAAAAAAACAGGAGAATAAGGCCGGCCAGGACAAAAGGAACCCATTGAGCCGTTGCGTATCCACTTAGCAGAAAGGCAACAGACACCCCGCTGAAAATGGCAATTCCGCCAAGATTGGGGGTTTTGTCGGTATGGAGTTTACGTGCTTCTTCGGGATCGTCAAAAAGATGCTTGGTATGCGATACATCAATAATAACCGGAATGACCAGGTAAGTTATGACAAACGCACCTATACACGTCCCCAGCGGTAATGCACTCTGAATTAATATTTCAAACATAACTGTATTTATTTACGCCTGTATAGCCAACTAGTGCACTCCTGCACGCTCAATTTCTGAGTCGAAGAATACAATTTTACCCCCAGAAGGTAAATCATATAAATAAATATTAAAATTTTTTAATTGCTAATATATGTACTCTTGTTATTGCCATATGTTCCGGAAAAACTGGCGATGGGTCATTTTTTTTATCTGCAAGTGGCCTATGCAGATCCTGATGCTTATTTGGAGAGTGATTGTACCACCGGCCTTATATAGCACATAAAGCGAGAAGGCAACTCCTCCAAGCGGAAATTCGAATGTTTTCAGAGGGCTTTGAAAACCAGGAGTGTTGGTCAAGATCAATCCCTGGGCGGATTCGAAACCGCAGTTTATATCTCATAAATGAATATTTCGAATCCGCGAAAATGACGATATTGGCCAAAACAACAGTTTTGCAAAGACCTCTTGCAGATATTTTTAACACTAATCAGAAAGGCTTTTGAAGAGACGTAAAACCCCCGCCGTTTTGACCATTTTTGGTGTTTTTGCGCAGCTAAAATCCTTGTTTACGAGGTATAAAACCGGGGGTTTACATGCGCTCGGGAGTTGGGCCAGGACCAGTCTACCTGTTTTCAAGCTTCCTCTAAACTGAATATCCCTGCACCGGAAATGCAGGGTTTTAAACCCCGTTCCGGGACCAATAAAATCCCGTTACGCCTGCCAGACATGAATATCTGACTTGGCCAATCCACTCATCGCATTCCTGGAATCTACGATGCAGTCATTCCAGTCGCTTAGTTCCTTGTAGTCTATTGAAGAGTGATTTGTGGAGATTACAACGGCATCAAATGAGCCGACGGTTTCCCTGTTCCAGTTGATACTTTGCGTTCCGGTCCATTCCTCATGTTCACGGGTGGGTTTGATCTCCGGGATGTGAGGATCGTAGTAGGATACATCGGCCCCGTACCCGGCCAGCAGATCCATGATTTTAAAGGTGGGCGACTCCCGCATGTCATCCACATCCGGTTTGTACGCGAGTCCCACGACCAGCACCCGACTGCCGTTCAGGGCTTTTTTATGGGCATTCAGCGCCTTTAGTGTTTGGTCCACCACGTAGCGCGGCATCGAGGTATTGATCTCTCCGGCCAGTTCAATAAACCGCGTATTCTGTTCCTGCTCCCGTGCTTTCCAGGTCAGGTAAAACGGGTCGATAGGGATACAGTGGCCGCCGAGCCCCGGACCCGGCACAAACTTCATAAAACCGAACGGCTTGGTTGCCGCGGCATCCAGCACTTCATGCACATCAATGCCCATCTTGTGGTACACAACCTTCAATTCATTAACCAAGGCAATATTGACCGCCCGAAACACATTTTCCGTGATTTTGACAGCTTCAGCGGTTTTGGTGTCGGAAACAGGAACGGTCTCTACAATAGCCGTATCGTACAGGGCCATGGCCAGCTTCAGGGCCTCCTCTCCATGTCCGCCCACCACCTTGGGTATTTTGGAGGTATTAAAGTCGGGATTGCCGGGATCCTCCCGCTCGGGACTGTAAGCCACGTAAAAATCTTCTCCGGCGGTCAATCCTGATTTCGACTCCAGCAGCGGAATAATCAGGTCCTCGGTAGTTCCCGGATAGGTCGTAGATTCAAGGACTACCAGCTGTCCCTCCCGCAGGTGTTCCCCCACGGTCATGCACGTCCGCTCCACATATTCCATATCGGGCTCACGGTGTTCATCCAGCGGGGTGGGAACGCAAAGAAGAACCGCATCAGCTTCTGTGAGCCGCTCAAAATCAGCCGTGGCATCGCAACGCTCACTCTCGGCCAGTACCTGCATCATCTCCTGCCCCAGGTGCTTGATATAGGGGGTGCCCTCTTTTATGCAATCGATTTTCTCCTGGTCGATGTCAAAACCGAGTACCGGCATCTCATTTTTGTGGAATGTCCACATCAGGGGCAGCCCTACATAACCGAGTCCCACGATTCCGACCGTATAATTCCGTTGGCTAATTTTGTTAAGCAGCTCTTGAAGCATCTGATCTGTTATTAAGTTATCAATAATTATCGATGGCGAATATAGGGATTAAGAATCACATTTTGCACTCCTGTTTCTTTTGCGACATTTTGCAAAAAAGCTTTGAACATCTGCTCCTCATTATTATCCGGAATTTTGAGATGTCGTGTTATTAGTGACGTACCAGGTATTTTTGGCAATTCATTCCCTGTGAGCCTACTTTGGCCATAGATAAGATGTGCTTTCCCCTTTGCAAATTAACTGGTACCGACTTTTGCAGAACCTGCGATTTTGTCGGAAGGTGGTTGTACCACCGACCTTATATTACACATAAATCGGGAGTACGACTTCTACCGAATGAGGAAGTGAGGGTTTTCTGGCATCGACACTGCACCGACGGTCTCAGACTTCGTACTCCTGAATCGCCTTCACAATTCGTCCTGCGGTTTTTCCATCCCAGTAGAGCGGTTTGGGACGTTCCCGGCTCCCGGAGGTTCCGTTTTGCAGGTGTTGCCGTATATGTTTGAGAATCTCATCCTTCTCGGTACCCACAAGCGTATTGGTGCCTTCAGTGATCGTAATAGGGCGCTCGGTGTTCGGGCGGGCCGTAAGACAGGGAACACCCAGTGCCGTAGTCTCCTCCTGTATGCCCCCGGAGTCGGTCAACACCAGCCGGGCGTTGTTCATCAGCGCTACATTGTCAAGGTACCCTACCGGCTCCAGCAGGTGCAGCTGACCGATATCGTTCAGGCGCTCCCACAGGTCAAATTCTTCCGCCCGGTTTTTCGAACGGGGATGCACCGGCCACACCATCGGGATGTCGGCGGCAGTCTGTTCCAGGATCTCCACGAAGTTGGACAGCGTCTCCTGCTGGTCCACGTTTGAGGGGCGATGAAGCGTCACCAGTACATATTCCCCTGCTTCGATCCCCAGGTCTCCCAGAATAGTGGATCGCCCCGACTGCTCCCGCATGTTATACAGGGTGTCGATCATAATATTGCCGACAAAGCGGATCTTTTCTTCGGGAATTCCCTCCTTGACCAGGTGCATGTTGCCGTCGATGGAGGGAGTGAGCAACAGATCAGCTATGCTGTCGGTAAGTACGCGGTTGATCTCTTCCGGCATCGAACGGTCGTAGCTGCGCAACCCCGCCTCCACATGGGCCACCCTGATCCCCATCTTGTTGGCCACAATCGTGCAGGCCATCGTCGGGTTTACATCACCGACCACCACGACCCAGTCGGGCTGCTCCTCCTCGAGCACCTTTTCGAACGCCGTCATTACCCGGGCGGTCTGCTCGGCGTGCGTGCCGCTGCCCACCCCCAGGTGATGGTCCGGGGCCGGTATTCCCAATTCGTCAAAAAATATTTTGGACATCTCGTAGTCGTAATGCTGGCCGGTGTGCAGCAGCTGGGCGTCAATCTCTTCATGCTTTTTGAACTCTTCAAGCAAGGGTGCCACTTTCATAAAATTGGGCCGGGCACTGGCCACATTAATAATTCTCATGGGGTAAACTATTGATTTATTTAAACTTGTTAGTGCAGGTTCTTGCAAAACCCTCGCCTCGTCGTTCTCAGGGGTTTTATTCCCGCTAAAGAAAAACTGAAGGTCCTGCCCCCTGTCAAACTGTTGAGGGCATCCACTCTGCATGCGCATAGTGTAACAATTCCTATACAAGGAAACCAATATAGCACCATTTTGCTAACACAGAATTATTCTGTCTTGGAATTTAATCACCAGGAGGAAAGATGGCCAAACGGCCGCACGCAGAACATACAGTATCAGCTGTCGGCATTGTGATGAGACGCTACATGAAACTTGATCGTTCGGGTTTTGACAGTCTCAAGAGGAGAACACTATTTTTACTTAAAAATATTTAACGTTTGCAAAACAGCCACTTAAACCGCATATTTGCCACCTTGAAGGACTTGAGTGCCCCGCCAGCTTCTTATATGCCGGCTTCGCTTTTGTTTTCATATTCATTAAGCGAGGGCTTTGAAAAACTTGGGGTTTTTAGTCGAGGTCAACGCTTGAGCGAATTTGAACCCGGAGCTTATTAGCTGTAAGTGAGGATTTCAACTTCGCGAAAATACCGAGACTGGCCAAAAGAACGGTTTTGCAAAGGTCTCTAAGCAAGAACAGACATCGTTTACAATTTCATCCGCATTAACCGGTCTACTGAAATCGATCAACAGCACGCCCTTCTGGAGGCAGGATAATTCATGGTTTCTACTCCCTATACATCTTATGGAGAACCGCTTCAAATAAAGGCATTCGATCAACCCGAGATTGTGCTCGCGGTGCAGGACCATGAGAACCGCCGGCTCATCCAGCAATTTTTGCCCGATCATTTTTCGGTGGATGTACCGCCCCCCCCCGCATCGGCGAAGGTGATTTTGACCTCTGTATTCTTGATGAACATTCTCTGGAACTCAACCGGGAGGCCCTGGAGGAGCAAAAGCGGGAAGCCGCACCGACCTTTTTACCTATTATGCTGCTGACAAGCCACCATTCCGAGCTCCGAAACGCTTCCTACATATGGGATTTTGTAGATGATGTCCTCTCGATACCGGTACCGGAGGGCGTATTCAATTCGCGCATCAACCTGCTGCTGCAATCAAGAACGTATTCGCTGGCCCTCAAGCGGAAGAACAAGCACCTTCGGGAGCAGAAAGAGCGGTTCCGGCTGATCGCAGAAAATTCTACCGACATGATTAGTCGTCACGCCCCGGACGGTACCTACTTGTACGCCTCCCCCTCCTCCGAGCAGCTCATGGGATATACTCCTGGCGAGCTGGTGGGCAATAACGCCTACGAATACTTCCACCCCGATGATATTCCGGCGGTCGAACAACAACACAAATTTATCTCCCCGCGCGATGAGATCAAGTCGGTGGCCTACCGCATTAAAACCAAAAATGACGGCTACAAGTGGGTGGAAACCACCAGCCGTACCGTCAAAGATCCACAATCAGATCAGCTGGTCGAAATACAGGCAAGCACGCGCGATATTTCCGATCGAAAAGCGTACGAACAACAGCTGGAAGAAGAAAAAGAGTTTGTCAATACGGCCGTAGAGAGTTTACCGGGTATTTTCTATATGCTTGACTCCGACATGAATTTTATAATGTGGAACAAGAACTTTGGTGCCGAACTCGGTTACAGTGATGAGGAGATCAGGCGCAAACACTACCTGGAATATTTCCCGGAAAAAGACCAGGAGCGACTTCAATCTGCGGTAAAAAAGATTTGGACCGAAGGATACGCTGAAATTGAAATTGACGTACTGAGCCGCCAGGACGAGCGGTTCCACTACTTCCTTTCGGCACGTAAGCTGATAAAAAACGGGCAGGAATTTCTTATCGGGTCCGGGGTCGACATCTCGGCGAGAGTGGAAGCGGAAACGAAGCACAGGTTAAGCGAAAAACGGTGGGAGCAGCTGGTCCAGAAAAACCCCGGGCTTGTCATGATATCCAACCGGGATAAAATTATCAGGTTTATCAATCCCGCCGGTACCGAGCTGATGGGGAAAGAAGATCCCCGCAACCTGAAGGGAAACCAATGGACCGACTACCTGAACCTTGAGGACGGGGAGCGGCTGGAAATGCGTATTCAACGGGTTATGGAGGGCCAAGTGCTGGAACCGGCCACCTTTCGAGCCTCTACCTGGAATGGACGCGAACTGTATGTTGAACTGCAGGGAGTATCGATTCAGTACAAGGGGGAAGAGGCGATTCTCACCATTGGCAAAGATGTGACACAGCGCATGAAGTATGAACAGGAACTGGAAAAATCGATCCGTGAAAAGGAAATTTTGCTGCAGGAGATCCACCACCGGGTCAAAAACAACCTCGCAATTATATCCGGGCTGCTTGAGCTGCAGAGCGGAGAGATCGATGACCAGGAAGTGCAGCAAATCCTGGAAAAGAGCAAGCGGCGCATCCACTCCATAGCCAAAGTCCATGAGCTGCTGTACCGGAATGAGGAACTGAACCGTATAGATTTCAAGGCGTATATTTTTGAACTTATCGACACGATGGACCAGCTCACCCACAATCCCAGGCTCGATATCTCGCTGAATTACGAGCTGGAGCCGGTTTTTATGAATATTGACCAGGCGATTCCCTGCGGAATGGTGATCAACGAACTGATTACAAACTCGATCAAGCACGCCTTCCCGGATCGGGAAGAAGGTACGATCACCATCGGACTTTCAGAAAATGACCGCCGGGTGTCCATTACGGTGGCTGACAACGGGACGGGCCTGCCAGATTTTTTCGCTTCCACCCGGCATAAAACGCTAGGCAAAACCATTGTCGAACTGCTGGTCAAGCAGCTGGATGCCGATTTCAACTTCGGAACCGACAACGGTTCCTTTTTTGAGCTCTCGTTTGAAAAAAGGAGATATTCGGGTCCGGCCGGCAAGGTGTAAAACAGTATTGTTAATATTCACACTTTTATACATTTTAACATCTGTTATAAATACAACGAATCCTCGTGCCTCCGTACAGCACTCTTAATACCTGTAATGGCTTTTCAACAACTTCTGATCAGGCTGTGCCAAAAATCCCGGATTTCGGTCTTTCCCGGCCAGAACCCGGATTACAGCGATCACGCCGATCTGTGCAGACAGATCATGGAAAGATATTCCCTGAACTGCCGTGCCGTGCTGTTATGCGGGAGCATCTTCTCTTGCCCGACAACCGGAACGCCCTGCACTCCGTGCAACATGAACACCCCGTTTTGAAGAACCCCTTCCCGGGCTGAACATCACCAACTGGTTAACTGGTCACATTATACAACTCAACTGCATCCCAATGAACAGAAACACCCACGATACCGAACAGGCTCCGACACCGGAAGATGAATTAGCACGCATTCTCGAGCTTACCGACCTCGACCTTGACTATACCGATCTTGAAGACAGCCTGAAAGATCTCAGCAAACTTGCCGCTCATGTAGCCGGAACGGAGATCTCCCTGGTCAACCTTATCGACTCATATACCCAGTGGTCGGTCTCCCATTTCGGCCACCACATTGACCAGACTCCGCGGGAGGAGACAATCTGCCAGTACACCATTTTAGATGACCAGGAACTGGAGGTCCCACACCTGCAGCAGGACAGCCGCTTCAAAGACAAAGAGTTCGTCACCTCCAACCCGGAACTGGATTACTACCTGGGCATCCCGCTCTCCACTCCCGATGGAAACCGGATCGGGGCCCTCTGCGTGCTCGACACGGAGAGCAGGGAGCTGACCCCGGAAAAGATTGAGCTGCTTAAAATTATCTCCAACGAGATCGTTAACCGCCTGCAGTCGATCCATGAAATCAACCAGCTAAAGCAGACGCTGGACAATATTTCAGACCTTCCCAAAAAAGTGCTTCATGATATCAAAGGTCCCGTGGGCGGAATTATCGGGCTGACCGACATCATGAAAGATGAGGTGGAAAAAGAGAACCTGGAAGATATTATTGAGCTGATCGAACTGATCAACAAAGGGGGCAAATCGGTCCTTGAACTTGCCGATGAGCTGCTGAGCGTCGATCCCGGCAACAGTCAAAACGGGGTGCCTGATCCAAAAGATCATGAATTTAACCTGGTTTTGCTCAGGGACAAGCTTAAAAAGCTTTTCACCCCCCAGGCCAAGAGCAAGGGCGTGAACCTGCAGATCACCGTCTCCGGGAAAAACCAGCAGCTCCCTTTTCCCAAACAGAAACTGCTGCAAATTATCGGAAACCTGACTTCCAACGCCATAAAGTTTACGCCTGAAGAGGGCAACGTCGCCGTCAATCTTGATCTTGAAAAACCGGGACAGCCGAAAGCCGATTCTTCGCATCATCTGCTTATCTCGGTTAAAGACACGGGCGTAGGCATGGATCAGGAACAGGTAAAAAAAATCCAGGACCAGGATACAAATATGAAAAGCAGGTCTACCGACGGGACCCGCGGTGAAAAGGGTTATGGATTCGGAATTCAGCTTGTAAAACACCTGGTGCAAACACTTGACGGGCAACTCGAAGTCACCTCGGAGAAAGGAAAAGGATCTGAGATTAAAGTGCTGATCCCAATGAGTTTGTAGGAAAAAGGCGCAATCATTGACCGAAAAGTGGCCGGCAAGTCACCCAGAGCCACCTGCTGTATAACCCGGATTAATTGCCGAGTTCATATTCAATCAGCAGGTGGTCCGCCTCCCCTTTTTCAATAGAGAGCTCACCAGTTTCGATCATATCCACTTCAATGGAAGCGTCTTCGCTCCGCAGCGTCACCGATCCGTTCAGCACCGTCTCATTCAACGTCCAGGAAAAGTGCAGTGAGTCGGTCTGTCCCGGCTGTAGCTGCAGGTTCCAGGTAACAGTCGGGGTCTCTGCGTTGCGGTAGTCCCAAAAAAGGTCCTCATCATGCTGAAAGTAGGCGTGCAGATTTTCCGGCGGCGGTGGTGGGGGTGCGGGGTAATCCTCCTGATCTATTCCGTCGGTGGCGGTGGCGAGCTGACCGAAACGGAGTACATTCAGCGTGTCGGAGGTATCAGCAACGGAAAGATGTACCCGGTACTCCGAGCTGGTGGCCTCGAAATTGGCCACCAGGTCAGTGTCTTCCTCGATAATAAAACTATATGGATTTTCCGATGATGTCCTGTCGCCGCTCCACTCTACAAAACCGTACCCGTTGTATGGAAAAGCCTCTACCCTTGCCGTGTCTCCACTTTGAAATTCAGCAGAGGTAAGCGAAAGAGAGCCCGCCTCCTCCATATTTCTGGTCACATTCAGAACGACGGTTTCGGGTTCTCCTCCGCCGGATCCCCCCACCCCGCACCCCGAGATATTGAGAAGACTGGCGAAAAGGAGAATATGCAACATATATTTTTCCATACCGAAATTACTTGATTAAGGTCATCTTCTGAACTTTCTGGAAATCGCCGGCCCGGATACGTAAAAAATAGGTGCCGCTGGACAGGTTGGAACCGTCGAACGTGACGCGGTATTTTCCGGGATTCTGGACCTGGTTTACCAATGTTTGCACCTTGCGCCCCACCAGGTTATACACCTCCATATTTACCATACCCTTTGCTGCTACCTGGTATTCAATGGTGGTACTGGGATTAAACGGGTTCGGGTAGTTCGGGGAGAGCTCGTTGCTCAACGGCATTTCACCGCCGCCGAGGCCGGTCAGCAGCAGGCGGTCATAGGCGTTCCCGATCGTTACCGATTTACCGGGCACCAGGTCAAAATGCACTTCCTCCCCGTCATTGATTCCCACCAGCCGATACGCTTCACCTTCGGCTGAACCGGCACTAAGCTGAACCTGCACGGGATACGATGAAGCGGAAATTTCAATCTCGGTCTCATTTTGATCGACTATACGGTACCCCTGGCTGGTGCGCACATCCACTACCGGTCGGGGAGATTTCGGGGGCATCAGGTAGTACTGCTTCTCCTCCGGGGAGAGCGAGCTGCGGCTTAGCATCAGCGAACTGGTAACACCGTTTCGTGAAAACAGCAGGGCATCCAGCTTCTCGCGAGGTACAGGGGCGGCTTCAGCTGCCAGCCTTTTACCGGCACTGGCAGCAGTGCTGGTGTCTACCTCCATCAAGATGATTCCCTCCTCCCGGGCGTGGATAAAGTAGCCGCCCGCCGGTGCGATAAATTGCGCATCCTGGTACCCTGTGCCACTATACGCTTTGACCGGGGTTGTACTCAACACTCCGTTGGGGTCCTGTATATCATTGACCGAAATCGTATCACCGATACCGGAAACCAGGTTCCATCCCTGCTGGAGCTGAAACTCCTGCGAGGTAGAAGCGCTTCCAAGATATTCGATAACCGCCGGTTCGGAATGCTTGACCCAGTACCCCCGGCCCTGCTCTACTTCATCGGCGATCTCGTAGACCCCGTCAAAACCGATCAGGTTTACCCCGTTCGGAATAGTCACTCCTTCAGCCGAGTTTAACGGGAACCCCGCCAGCCTCCAGTTTTCATCGATGGGCAGATCTTCCCGGTATGCCGCAACGGGGCGCGACTGCAGGCTTTCATTATTTGACGTATCAACAGCTGTGACAGAATAATAAACTGTGCTCTCTGGTATCCCCTCAATTGTTGTTGAATTGACATCTGCATTTACGCTCTTTAGCAATGTCAAATCCTCAAAGTCACTTCCTTGATATATGTTGTAGCCTGAAATATCCCTTTCAATATTGGCCTGCCATGAAATCTCTACAGCATCGGCAGAGACAGAAGCCTGCAATCCAATAGGCGAGGTGGGAGCTCCGGGGGAAGAAAGATCTCCTTGAAATTCTCCAACATAAATACCCCGTCCATGACTACCAACCGCAACTGTAGCATCAAGATATCGGGAGTTTACATATTCAGTTACAGCATTCCCCAAGTTATCGGGGGATTCTTGCACCCAAGTAGTATTGGTTCCATCAAGTGCTTCTGTTGAAAAAAGGCCAATACTTGTTCCCAAGAAATATTTAATATTTGTTTTCAATGGCATAATCGTTGCACTTCGGATGGACGGTCCCACCTCCGACTGGTTGTCCGAGAGGTTCCCCTCAACGGCGCTCCACGAACTCCCGCCGTCGGTTGTGTGATAAACGCCTGTTATTCCGTAGTTGGACATGACGACGATCGCCTCGTCCGCATCGACGGGGTTGAGTGCAATATCGTGGACATAGGCGCCGCTGGCCGCATTGTCGATTGAAATTTCGGTTATATCAAACGTTCCGCTGGCGTTGGCCGCCCTGAAAACACGCGGCGGACCGGATGAGGAGGAAGCCCCAAAATAGAGGATGTTCATCGGCCGCTGGCTGACCTCCAGGCTCGTAACCTGGTATCCGCCGCCACTCAGCATGTCCAGGTCAATATTTTCCCATCCAAGGCTGGTTCCATCCCCGGTGAAGTCGCCCGATCCAATTTCATCAATGGTGGTATTTATCCATATCCGGGGTGTCCCGCTGTTCACATCCGGGTAGTACATCACAGTCTCATTATTGGGATCAACCGCATACGGGTGGACAAACAGCTGGTTTTGTGCGCCTTCGGGGTTAACAACAGCCGTAGCGGTATAGGTTTCGCCCTGCAGGTCGTAGCGAACAATACGACCCAGCTGAGAGGAGGTGAACATGTGGTTTTCCGTAAAATAGGCGTATGATCCGTCTCCAGTACTGGCATCCTGGGACTCCGAATCCTGGTTCCAGCTCTCATCCACGGTAAAATAGGGCGATCCGTTGTCCTGCGTACCGCCGACGATGGAGGGATTTTCCGGGTCATCGGGCAGGGCCACCGTATAAAACTGCGAGGTTATGTATCCCTCGTTCCGGTCTGACCAGGTGACAGCGCTGTCGGTTACATTTTCCGTCAGGCTGACGCCCCCGTCGTGCCCCGACCACATCCGGTTGTCATCGGCGGGATCAAACGCTATGATATGCTGGTCGGGATGCTGATTTTCATACAGTGAGACGTCGTTTGAGCGGGCGTAGCCCCCGATCCAGTATCTCGTTTTTGTGAGATCGCCCGACCCGTCGGGGCCCGTTGCGAAGCCGTCGGCTGAACGAAACAGGTTAATGCCCCCGACCAACACATAGTCCGGGTCATCGGGCTTTACATGTACCACCATGTTGTATCCCAACTGCGGATCGACGCCCCCCACCGGCTCCCCGAAATCGGGGATATTTGCGGAGCGGTCGTCTGTTGAGAGCGTATCGGTGGCCGCTTCATTCAGGGTAAACCTGTGGAAACTGATGCCCTGGTTATTGCCGCCTCCCTTGTATGAGAACACGTAAAATATGGAGGGATCGGACGGGGCGAACGCGCTTACGCTCCGCAGGTGGATGTTCGGAAATGTATCGGGGGTGATCTCGGTCCAGCTGTCGCCGTCATCCGTTGAAATATGCACGCCGGGTTCCGTTGGTGTTAAGCCCGCTCCATCCGTAGAGAGTACCGCCACAATGGTGCCATCCGGGGCGATATCAAAATCTGAGTACCGGTATTCGCGGCTCTCTCCTTTCACGAGCGTATAATTGGTGCCGTCGGAAGAGCGGAAAATCCCGAACCCGTTGGAAGCAAAGAAGACGGAACCCGTGGCAGGGTTCACCTCAATTTTGCTGATATAGTCAAATGGAGAGTTCCACTGGTTGTTGTCCCCGGTTTCAGCAGCCACCTGGGCCCATGTTTCTCCATTGTCGGTGGAGCGGTAGATGCCGGTCCCGAAATAGGCAGCATCCTGGCTCCGGTCGGAAGCCGAGTTCCCGATAAACTCACCAGAAGCGTAGTACCAGGTGTCGGGGTTATTGGGATCCTGGGTAAGATAGGAAACACTCATATTCTGGCTGGGATCGGTTTTCATCTCCCACGTATCGCCCCCGTCGGTCGACTTCCAGATGCCCCCGGAGACGCCTCCCGCAATAATGATATCGGAGTTTCGCTGGTCGATGCCGAGAGCACGGGTCCGCCCGCCCACATCGCGTGGACCCGCTGAGTTCCAGGCGTACTTCGACCCGTGAGACGACTGGGTCGACATCTTGCTGCGTCCCGAACCACTGTTTTCCCGTTGCGGCAGCAGTCTGGCGAAGCTCAGCTCCCGGGCCCTGATGTTTACAGGAATGCTGTTGGTGGCGGGATCTCTCAGCATCCTGAAAAAATATTCCGCCCGCGCGGCCTTTTTCTCCTGCTTGTTCATGGAATCTTCAATCACGAGGCCGGGACTACTCAGTCCTTTTGCACGTTCGGACTCGCGCTCCTGTCCGGCAGCGGAATTTGTAAGAGATTCGGCACTGTAGATCCATGCAACAACAATCGCCAGGCATGCGACCGCCATCCACGGAAGAATTTGTTTAACTAACTTCATGACGTCTGTTTATTTCAGTTGCTCGAGAACAGTAACAAGGCTCCAGCTGGGGCTGTTGGAATTACCGGTTCCTTCAAATGCCTTCTGGTGGCGAATGATACAGATTAGCTCATCCCGGTCAGCAAAGTCCCCTGGTGCAGCATCGACATTGCTGAAATAGGTGGCGGTATGTATGTTTAACTCGGTTCCTGCTGCCAGCGGGGGTGTGGCCGAACCATAGCCCAGTATCTCCCTTATTTCCGACACCCAGATATCCTGATCCTCATCTCCCGAAATCACCTCTTCTACCTTCAGGCGAACCTGGGCCGTACCGGGAGCTAAATTTTCGGGTGCTTTCAAGTCTGCTTCTCCACTGGAAATTGAGGTTCCCCCACCGGGAGAACTGTCGTTATTTTCAGAACTCTTTTCGGTAGAGCTACAGGCAGCCACCAGTAATATGGCAGCTAACGCGCCGGCAGCGCATCTCAATATTGATGGAAAAAATATTCTTGTCATGTTAAAAAAATGATCCCTGTCAGCTGAATTGGAACTTGTGAAAGGCCTTGCCACCCCGGGCATCCATCATTGAGTACGGGCTGCAATTATCGTATATCGGTAATAATCAAAACACTAAAAATGTGCACGCCCGCACAGCAGAAGATTTGCAGGTCACAAAGCCCACCGAGAACGTAAAACTCTTTTCACTAGGAATTAATAGATTATGTGTAACTTTTGAAAATTTTATTTTGATCTGACTTTCAAGTAACCCGTTTTTTACGGCTAAAGAGGCTTCGCCTTTCGTTGCCCTTCCGATATTCCAGCCAGGAAAATAGTCCCTGCAAGTTCTTTATTATCAGATATTTGTATAAACTGTGTGAGATAATGATAAAAGATGTGACACTTTACACCCGTAACGCCCGTATGAACAGTCAATTCGAAATGTAAAGGAACGGTCCTGATACGAGATTCTGGAGCAAGCAGACCAGGTAACACTGCAGACTTCGGTTGAATAGCGACCGAATCCAACCAGTTAAACAAAATGAATTTCATTGCCATCATACTCTGTGTATCGCTTTTCGGCTTCAGTTCGGCAGTAGCCCAGCCAGGAACGGTAGACAGCCTGGAATCTATTCTTGATGAGGTGAGCGGCAGCGATCGTATCCCCGTGCTGGCCCGGCTGGCCGAGGAGCTTCAGAGAGAGCAGCCCGCCGCTGCGATACGTTACAGCTCGCAAGCCCTGGCCCTGCTGGAACGTTATCCCGACAGAGCGCTGCAGGTGGATGTGCTGTTTAACAAGACGTGGGCCCATTATTCACTAAACGAATATGATTCACTGCTGACGCACGCCCATAAGATCCGGCAGATCGCCCGCGCTACCGGTCGACCGGAATACCGGGTCCGGGCCTTGCTGCTTGCAGCCCGCTTTTACAGGCAGCGTGGAGAGTATGAGCAGGGTATCGCCCGTCTTGACAGCGCCCTCACGCTAAATATTGAGCAGACAAATTTTTTACAGCCCCTCATCCTGAATGAACTGGGATCCATCTGCCGGCGGCAGGGTCGCAGCAAAGAGGCGCTCGAATACCACCAGCAGGCGCTCGAGGTTATGAACCAGCTAAATGATCGTGCGGGCATAGCAACGACGCTTGGGTATATCGGAATCATGCACGATATCATGGCTCATTATGATGAAGCACTTCGAGCTCATCAACAGGCGCTTGAACTACGGGAGGAGCTAAATGATCAGCGTGGAGTGGCGGCTTCGCTGACGAATATCGGCATCATATACCAAAAACTGGCCAACTATGATGATGCCCTGGATTTTTACGAACGGGCCAAGCAGGTGTGGGATCGCATGGGGCTCAAGGCACAACAGGCCGCAACCCTGAACAATATGGGCGCAGTCTATGAACTGCAACGCCTCTATAAAAAAGCACTGGAACATTACCGGGAGGCTTTTACCATCTGGGACGAACTGGATGACCGGTACAGCGTTTCGATTGCGCTCAGTAATATGGGGGCTATCCACATGCACCTGGGGGAATACCGGCCTGCGCTCGAATTTCAACAACGGGCGCTTCAAAACCGGCAGATGATCGGGGATCAGTATGGCAGTGCGAGTACGCTGCTGGATATTGCGGAGGTGTACCACAAACGAGGGATGCCGGACTCCGCCCTGGTCGCCGCCCGGCAAAGCCTGGCACTGGCGGAAGAGACGGGAAGCTGGTCGCTGCTCCGCGACATACACGAAATGCTTTTCACCATTTTTGAAGCGCAGCAGGAATATGAACAGGCCCTCTCCCACTTCCGGAGCTTCAAAACAGCGGAGGATTCGATCTTTAACTCGGAACGCCAGTCGGTGATCGCCGAGTTGCAGGAACAGTACCGCACCCGCGAACAGCAGCAGCGTATTGAGCTACTTCAACAGACGCAGGAGGTGCAGTCCCTCTGGCTGGGTATCCTGGTCGGCGGGGTCATCCTGGTAACTTCCATACTGGGCCTACTCTACAACCGCTACAAGCTCAGGCAGCGCGCCCACGAAGCGCTGGAACAACTTCACAAAACTGAAATCGAGAAAGCAGAACTGCGGACCAAAGCCGCCGAGGCGATCTCAAACTATTTCCAGGCCGAAAACGAGCGAAAGACCCAGGAGCTGGAAGCGGCCCGCGAACTGCAACTTTCGCTCCTTCCCTCCGAGGTTCCGCAGCCAGCCACAGCCGAGATATCAGCGTTTATGCAGACCGCCGCCGAGGTGGGCGGCGACTACTACGACTTTTTTCCTTCTGGTGATGAAAGCCTCACGATTGTCCTGGGCGATGCAACCGGTCACGGCACCAAGGCGGGGACGCTGGTAACGGCTACCAAAAGCCTGCTGAACCTGCTGGCCCGGGAGGAGAACCTGGTTACCATCCTGCAACGCACTTCCCACGGACTCAAAAAAATGAACTTCCGCAAGCTGTATATGGCAATGGCCCTGGTTCGCCTGAAAGACCACACCATTGAACTGGCAGGGGCGGGCATTCCACCGGCTCTTCTATATCGTGCAAATACCCGAAAAGTGGAACAGATACCGCTGAAGGGAATGCCGCTGGCCGGCGTCCCGGAATATCCCTATCGACAGACAACCATTACTGTTGAGGAAGGGGATGCGCTGCTTCTGGCCACCGACGGACTCCCCGAGCTCACCAATGAAGAAGGGCTCATGTTTGGCTACGAACGCATGCCCCGGATACTGATGAAGTGTGCTGAAGAAAGTCCCGAACAGATCATTCACCGCTACAGGGAGGAAGCGAAACGGTGGCTGAATGGGACTCCCCAGCAGGATGACTTCACGTTTATCGCACTCAAGATCAAAGGGTGATTTTTTTTCGGAATCAGCGGTGGATGGCGAATGTTTTTTACAAGTTGTAAATTCGCTTTGGGCATTTATTTTTCGGCGATGGTTGTATCTTTCATGGACAACATTGAAGTTGAAACAGTCCTTCATCCTGTTCAAACTGTATTTTATTTCACTTTCGGCTATATGTTGTACCTGGTATATTTTTTCTCAGGCAGCAACCCACCTATTTTTTTATTAATAAATATTAGAGTTTTTTAATAAAAAATAGTATTCTTTAAACGGGACAACAAAACCAACAATCATATCCAATTCCACAACCTTGAGTGCAAGAGAACATCAGGCAGGTTCTGACCATTACACCTGGCAGCCGGTACCACTCGATTTTTTATTATCGAGCTACTCAGCCTTTAATTTTCGTGTGCTTGCCATTTTAAGTACATGGACTTTGTGCATCGCTTTTACGCTCGCAGCCACCATCTACCTGCTGCCGGAGAACCGGATGGTGATCGGCACAGAAAGTACGGAGGTGATAAAATTTTTCCTCTTCAATCCCGCCCTCATACTCGGGCTTCTACTCTTTTTCTGGTTTGGCTTTGAATGGGGATTCATCCCGGTGTTTCTCAGCTCATTTATCATTGCATTCCACTCGAGCATGGCGTGGGGGTGGGCCCTGCTGTTCGGCATCTCTTTTGTGCTGGGCATGTCGATCATGGCGATGGCATATCAAAGTTTCAAGATCTCCTACAGCCTGCGGAGTTTGAAGAGCATCGCTTTTTTTATCTCCATCTCATTTATCGCATCGATCGGCAGCTCGCTGGGAGCGTTCATCTGGAGCCTTTCGCATCATTTAAGCGCCCTGGACACGCTCATCGTCTGGAAAGGATGGTGGAGCGGCAGCTTCCTGCAATCCGCTCTTTTTATCGGTCCCCTGCTCTTCTTTTTTACTCCTGTTGCAGAGCACCTCAAGCATCGGTGGCTCAAGATCCCGGAGCAACAGCCGATCTCGCTACGATGGGTGTATGGTGCGGTCATCTCGGTCACAATTGTGCTGGTCATTTTCATTTTGTCCGGTAAAATTCTCGGGGAACTGCGGGTCCAGGAGGTCATGACCGGGGCACAGCGTATCACCCTGACTTCGGTCATGGGAGCGCTGGAGTCTTTTGAAATAATCTCCTGGATATCGATGGGACTCATCATCGTCACCGGCTACGGGGCAATTTATCTTATCAGCGGGTGGAATCGAAAACTGAACAGGGAGGTCAACAAGCGAACAGCCGAACTGAGTGAAAGCCAGGAAAAGCTCAGGAAATCGCTCAATGAAAAGGAATTCCTCCTCAAGGAGATCCATCACCGCGTCAAAAACAACCTGGCGCTGGTAAGCGCGCTGCTTGAACTGCAGGAAATGACCAGCGGTGCCGGTCAAAATCCCGAACTGCTGCAAACCTCACGCTCGCGCATCAAGTCGATGGCCCTGGCCCACGAAGCGCTCTACCAGAATGAGAACTTTTCAGATATCAACATCAGGGATTTTATCGAACGCATCGCAGATCTGACCCATAAATCATTTGCCCCCAAAGATGGCTCCATCCGGCTGCATCTTCATCTTGAGGATGCCCGCCTGAATATGAAGCGCTCAATATCGCTTGGCCTGTTGCTGAATGAAATTATGATCAACGCCTACAAGCACGCGTTCAAAGGGCAGCAGCAGGGAACTATTCTGCTCCAAAGCAAAACAGTAGGTGGAAAAGTACTCCTCGAGATCAGCGACGACGGGGTGGGACTCCCTGAAGATACCGGGATGGACAGTCAAAAATCCCTGGGAATGAGCCTGATAAAAAAACTGGCCAAACAACTCTCCGGCAAGCTGGATATAAGCAGCAGCCAAGAGGGCACCACCTTTCGGCTCAGCTTTGACGAGGAGGACTAGCCTGGATTACCTCACCAAAAAATTTGTTCTTCAGCAAGGCAAAGGGAAAATGCCGCGCAGACGTACCGTTGTACGTTGTGCAGGTGATGTTCCCTTTAACGCAGCTGAAGGGCAATCTCGCAGCGCTTTCCCCCCTGTCAAATAAAAAGGTCGGTAATATAAGGTAAGATACTGCCTGCCATCTGGGTACATGATTTGTGCATACATTATCGTGAAAAATACAGGCCAGCCACTTTTTCCGGTACACGCTTTGTTTGTAAATATTCCAGGGTAGATCTGCTTAACCAGCACGAATACTTTTCTCTGCCTGATCCGTTATTCCAGCTCCCTCCGATAGGTACGGCGCCTTTTGTGGAGCTCGTTCTCGTAGCTGTTCCACAGCGCCTGGATCGCCTTGTTGTCCTCCAGCTCGGGATTGGTCTCCACTTCGGTAATACCGCGCCGGTTAAACATCTCGTTCATCTCTTTAAAAATGATCGAAGTCAGCCCCTTGTTTTGGTATTCCGGCTTGATCCCGATAAGGTAAAAAGCGGCTTTCTGGTGAAAAAAGCGAGCCCGCAACAGGTGAAACCAGCCAAAAGGAAACAGCCTGCCTCCAGCACGCTGCAGTGCCTTTGCAAATGAAGGCATGGTGATGGCAAACGCAACAATCTCTCCGTCGCTGTCGGCCACGCAGTTGATAAAGTCGGGATGCAGATAGCGAAAATATTTCTGTTTGTAGTACGCAACCTGCTCCGGCTGTACAGGCACGAATGTACTCAGGTTGCGGTAGGTATCATTGACGAGCTCAAATATTTTGTCGACATGCTTTAGAATCTCTTTTTTACTTGAGAATCGCACTACCTTCAAATTATATTTTTCCAAAATCAGGCTTGAGAACCGCTTCACTTTGTCGGTGGGACCCTCACCCGGAATTTTTATCTTGAACTCCACCCACTCCTTTTCCCTTTCAAACCCCAGCTGTTCAAAATGCTGCTTGTAGTATGGCAGCCCGTACCAGGTAATCATGGTATTCGGGTGCTCAAAACCCTCGACCAGCATGCCGGCTTTATCCATATTCGAAAATCCCACCGGTCCCTCCATAAATTGGAGCTGGTGGCGGCGGCCCACTTTCTCCACCTCCTGCACCAGGGCCCGCGTCACCTCAATGTCATCAATCGCGTCAAACCAGCCGAATCGAACCTTGGGTTTGTGCTGTTCATTCACTTCCAGCCAGTTTATAATGGCTACTATCCTGCCGGCGGGTCTGCCATCTTTAAAGGCCAAAAAAAAGTGCGCATCTGCATTTTTGAATACCGGGTTTTTACTCTGGTCAAACGTCTCCAGCTCTTCCTTGATGATTGGCGGGACCCAGTACGGATTATCTTCAAAAAGCGAAAAGGGAAATTCAACAAATGCTTTCAGCCCGGAGGTGGTCTTCATCTCTTTGATTTCGATCATGAGTACAGATTCTCCATCCAAAAATTGACTGCTAGCTCTCGTAACCCCGTCATAAACATTCTACAGACCGTTTGTCATTTAATTTTTACGTGTGGTTTGTCATTATGCACCCCGGTTGCAGGTGACCTTGCTGTGCTGTTGCTGCTTGCCCAATGATAACCATTTCTCTCCGCCGTCTGTGAGATTTTGGATAAACGTGCAGCGGCAATGCCAGGTCCGACAGGTTATCAGTTCCGGGTTATCTGGAAGATGGTATTGCTCACGATGGCCGCCATGGAAACGATCGCAGAGAAAATACTGATCCGCTCCTGTGCAGTTAACTGGCGCTGCTGCTCCTTGGGCGGAACGTAGATCGTGGCGCCCGGCCGCACTTTGGGATAATCCCGAAAGAACAAGATGTTGCGGGCGCGATCCACTTCCCCGTTGGCGTAGACGATGTAGGCATCTTTGGGTTTCCCCAGCTCAGAAGCCCCGCCGGCAGCCCGCAGATACTGTTTAAACGACAAATTCTTTTCGTACCGAACACTGATCGGGTACAATACCTCTCCGGCTACCTGCACGGTTTGCAGCTCCTTGGGAATTTCCAGCACATCTCCCGCCTGCAAAATAAGATCGCCCTGTACACCCGGATTTTTCATAATCTCTCCCAGCTGGATTCCCACCCGCGTAGTATTTTGCTGCAGACTGCTGGCATCCTGCAGGCTGTCGGGGATATTCAAAAATGTGGTATCCACCTTCTGCTCCACCTGCCGGGTCAAGTTGGCTCCCTGCGGATAGGCGTACTGGGTGAGTCCGCCGGCCCGTTGAATGAGGTCTGATATACGCATATATTTTTGATCAAGCGTATACTTGCCGGGGAACAGCACCTCCCCTTCAATCGTTACCTCTTCCTGCTCAAAATAGGACGGCGAATTCCTGACAAACACCTTGTCAAACGGTTGAAGCGTAAAGTCCGCTGTCTCCGCATCCAGTTTCAGATCCTCGTCGACACGAAATTGGTGGATTTCGGCAATCTCCCGGGGTACAAACGTGGAGTCTCCCCCGTCTATCCGCCTGGATACCTCAATCCGGTAGGGAGCGGCAGACTCCTTGAAACCGTCGGCCTGAAGAATGACATCCTCGAGCGTCATATTCTCAACATATGGAAATGAACCCGGCTCCTGCACCGCTCCCACCACATTGATGGTATAGTCTTCACGCAGGTCAAAAATGGAGGATATCTGCACGATATCATTTCGCTGCAACCGAATATCGTTCTGCTCCGGATTGTTAAGGACCTCGCGAACACTGAACGGGATCGCCTCGATCGTCAGGTCGGTCTGCTCACGGTATATCAGTCCCCGGTTCATAAACGCATCTTCCCTGATCCCCTCGGCCCGCCGGATCAGGGAATAAACGGTACTGGTGTCCTGCAATTCGTAGTCGCCCGGCCGAAACACGGCACCCTGGATCTCTACCCGGTTCTCGAACCGCTCCAGAACTTTGCCAACCGTAACCTCTGCCCCGTCTCCGGGTCTGAAGTTGCGCTGCCCCGGGTATTCAATATCATCGATCCTTTTCTGGGATTCGGTGTTGCTTACAACCTTGATACGCTTCGTATACGCATTTTCGGAAAATCCCCCGGCAAACGTAATCAAGTCCTGAACGGTCTCCTCCTCTTTCAGCTCAAAAAAACCGGTTCGTTTCGTTTTGCCCTTCAGCTCTACTCGTGAGAGATAGGGATCGATTTTAATTATATCTTGGTCCCTCAGCCGTATGTTATCGCTCTGATCTCCATAAACCAGGAAATCATAGATATCAAGCGTTGCAGCCACGCTGTCGCCCCGAATGACTTCGATCTCCCGGAACGTACCGGTTGAATCGGGTCCCCCTGCCGAATAGAGGGCGTTAAATACCGTGGCCAGCGATGGCAGTGTATACGTGCCCGGAAATCGCGCTTCCCCCAGCACCGTGACATTAATACTGCGAATATTACCCAGCGAAATACGAGCCTGCGTATCAGTAGGTTCTCCTTCAGAGGCTTCCAGGCCGGAATATATTTTGGTAAGTGCGCTCCTGATCCGCTCGCGGGCGTCCTGGATACTCAAACCATTGAGATAAATGGGCCCCAGGTTGGCTACGGTAATGGTACCCTCGGGAGAAACCGTCAGCTGATACGTCTGTTCGGCCGCTCCCCAGATGTCGATCACAATTTCATCTCCCGGTCCCAGCTGGTAATCTTCGGGAGTGGGAATATTCAGTGAGGGTGTGAATGTAATTTTATCACTCCTGAAGAGATTGGCTCCGAATATGCGGGTTTCTATGGTATCCCGCCGCGTGCGCTGTTGTTCTTCTACCTGGGAGGTGTCTGTGGTCACCGTACGGAGTTGCGGGCTGCTCACCTGCCGGGCATCTTCCTGGGAACGCTGCATCCGGATATCGCGCAAGCGACTCACCAGCCTGCTCACCTCGGCGGGTTGCATGCCCCGGGCCAGGGCCATCTGTTCCAGCTGCGAAATCGAGTAGCCCTGGTTCTGGGCACGTTCCCACAGCTGCTGGATCTGCTGGTCGGAAAGATCAGAAGATCGTAAATTCTGAAAATCAACGGACCCGATATCCTGGGCAACGACT
Organism: Halalkalibaculum sp. DA384; assembly: GCF_043951955.1. NCBI lineage: Bacteria > Pseudomonadati > Balneolota > Balneolia > Balneolales > Balneolaceae > Halalkalibaculum > Halalkalibaculum sp. DA384. The sequence continues at coordinate 33,623 of NZ_JBINJE010000005.1, forward strand.
CCGCAAACAGCAATAAAAAGAAATGATACTAAAAACAGGCCTACACTGAATAGCTTGTAATTGGCAACCATTAATTATGTATTAGTATTAAGAAATTGAAAGAATTTGTTCAGCAAATACTGTTTACCCCGGTTTCTGACCCAGAAATTTGGCCCCTGGCCGGGCAAAGTTACAATCATAACAACGCGTGCCGGCATACGCTGAATGCTTTTTTACCTTCAACGCCGCCCGCCGGCAACATTCGCCGCCGTTGCCCCTTCAAATTTGAGAGCCCGAACACTTCATCCAAATCGAGTAAAAAAATGCGCCACAGGCATTTTTCCTACTCCGAAAACATCCAGGGTTAACGGGTTCAAAGGTAATAATAATTACTTACAAGTAATACCCGTGATCGGACAATTCATCCCTGAAACTTAATAATCAAGCAGCGATTTTCCCGCTTTTTCAGGAAACGGTCGCACAGGTAAGATCCAGGTAACCCGGCTCCTCACGTGATCAAAACCCGTTTTTTCTTTTGATCTGTGTCCACAACATTGGGTTCATTCACGACGCATCACTCAAGATCGGATGGCCGTTCCCTGTGATACGATTTGTAATCTTCGTAGAGATCCCGATAGTAGTAGGAACCGTAGTAATACTGAGAACCGTAATAGTAGTCGTTGCTCTTCTCATGATCGAACGATGAGAGCACCGAACCGATAATGTGGGCGTTAATCTGGTTGAGGTTGTCGATCGTATGTTTTACTTCCGCCTCATTGGTCTCTCCGAACTTCGTTACCAACAGCACCCCGTCCACCTCTTTTATCAGTGCCGAGGGATCGGTAATAATTCCATAGGGCGCGGAATCCACCAGGACGTAATCGTACTGCTCCTCCAGCCTCTGCACCAGGTTGATGAGCTTTCGACTCTGGTTAATGGCCGACGGGTTGGGCGGTCGTTTGCCGGAGGTCAGAATCGAAAGGTTGGGTACAATCGACTCTTTTATCGCCTCCTCTGAGGTCAAATCATCAAACAGCATCTCTATGATACCGGGCGAACGACTCAGCCCAAACATGTTGTGCAGGTTCGGTCGCCGCAGGTCGGTATCAATCAGCAAAACGTTATATCCCGCCTCGGCCAGCACCACGCCCAGGTTTGAGGCAACCGTGGTTTTTCCCTCTCCCTTGGTGGAACTGGTGATCAGGATAGAACGCATTTTCCGGTCGGGATTTGAGTAGATAATATTGCTTTCCAGGCGCCGAAAAGACTCCGATATGGGGGAAACGGTATCGAGCAGCGTTACCAGGCCAGTATCGATTTTATTGTCGCCGACCTCCACCTTCCGCCTGCCATCATAATGCTCCTTGATGTGGCGATCCATTTTCGGAATAACAGCCAGCAGCGGCGGGCCGAAGCGCCGTAGTTTTTCGAGGCTGTCGATAGTGGTATTAAACGCTTCCCTGACAAAGATATACCCCACGCTCAGGATTCCCCCGAGAATAAACCCGACCAGGATATACAAATTACTGTTGGGTTTAACCGGCAATTCGGAGACATAGCCGGTGTCTATCGGCCGCCCGAGTCCAAACTGGGTTTGTTTCCACAAGGTCATCTCGGAGTACTGCTGCGAGACCGTCACAAAAAGCTCCTCGTTGATCTCGACCTCCCGTTTTAGCCGGGCCAGCCGTATCATATTGTCAGGCAGCCGATCAAAAAACTGTTCATGCTCCTGCAGCTGTTCGTTGATCACTTCCAATTGAGAGTTGTATTGCTCGCGCTGCACCTGCAACTCAATCAGCTTGCTGTTAATGTCGGTCACCGCCTGGGAGATATTGCCGCCGGAATTACCCAGGAAACCCAGATACTCATCGCCCTCATCAATAAGATTTTGGGTTAATTCCCGCACTTTTTTCCTATAAACTTCAATTTTTTCATTAATCTTTTTCAGCTCATCCGGCGGTGTTGCCGCATCGTCTATTCCCGGATTATTGGCAACCAGTTGCATTTTCTCAATTTCCAGTTCTGCAAGCTGGTACTGCAACCGCGTCATGTTGGGCCCTATGGCATCGGCATACTGCTCGGCCAGCCCGGGCTTGATATTGTTGAGCCGCTCCCTGTACTGCTCGATTGCTGAATTTGCCGCCACCAGCTGCACGCGGGTTTCCTGCTTGCGCGATTCCAGGTTGGCGATTGTTGAGATTACCTGCTGGGTCTGTGCATCTACCTGCACAAGTTTATTTTCATTCATAAACTCCTGCAGTCGATTTTCAACGGTTTGGAGAGTATCCTCGATCCGCTCACGTTCGTTTTCCAGGAAATCCACCGCCGAGTTAGCTGCTCTTCGATTTTGGCGGGTGGATACATCCATGTAAATTTGCATGGAAAAGTTAACAATATCGGCCGCTTCCAGCGGAGAAGGACTCTCGTACCCTATTGAAATAACATCGGCCTGTTGATCTGCTTTGGAAAAGGTCAGATTCCTGCTTAAACGCCCGGCTATTACATCCTTGTCGGCCAACGTCGAATCCTCCGGGTAACTGGTAAAAAGGATGGGATACTGGTTCCCGTTTTCCATGAGGCGACGGTTGATCAGGGTGTCGGCCAGTTCAGTAGAGAGCCTGCGCGACTGCAACACCTGCATTTCGTTGGCGATGGTACTCCCCGCTCCTATTCCGTAGGTGCTGGTCAACAAGTTCCCCAGGTCGCTGCCCGCGTACGAATACCGATTTTGCTGCTGCGTAATCAGCATAGAGGCCTCGCTGCGATAGATCGGCGTCTGGTAGTTCGCCACCACACCGGCAAGTATGCTAAACAGGATAACGCAGCCGATGATCAGCCATTTGTTATTCCACAGTATATAAAAAAGCCGTTTGAGATCTATCTCATCCTCATCGTTGCGCTCAGGGGGCTTCCCCCCCTGATACCCGCTCTGGCGGGAGCCGTTGGAAGAAAATTCATTACCATTATTAGGATAATGACTATTTGCCATGAAATTCTTTTTTATTGAATCGGGTGAAGCCTCGAAAATACATATAAAATTACTTTATAACATCCGCTTTTGCCAATTACCCTGACCCCGGGTCGCCGGATTCCCGAACAGACTCTGGAAACCGACGTTTTGCACAGGGCTCCTCTGCTGAAAATTCAGTATACCTTCTTCCATTATACAGCAATTCGCGACCGGTCTATCCCATATTTGCTACTGCCCGTACCGCTTCCGGTATCGGCTGCTCACCCGAAACCAGATCGAGCTGAAGCCCGGCTGTCTCCGGCATTTCCAGCACTTCGGCCAGTACTGCGGCCACATCCGCGCGCGGGATCTCTCCCCGCTCGAGCTGCCGGCCCAGCGACACCCTGCCGCTTCCCGGGTCATCGGTCAGCCGCCCCGGCTTGATGATCGTGTAGTCGAGTCCGCTGTTCCGAAGGGCCTCGTCGGCTTCTTCCTTCGCTTTTAGATAGGTCCGAAAGACCTCATTTCCGCGGGGTCTGTGGGTTCCCATTGCGCTGATCATCACGTACCGGCCAATTCCGTTTTTCTTCGCAGCTTCGATCAATTTTATGGCCCCGTCGCGGTCCACGGTCCACTTGCGCTCAGCGCCACTGCCGGGACCCGCCCCCGCCGCAAACAGGACCGCATCTGCCTGCCCAATCGCATCGGAGATATCTGCCGTCTGCTCTATGTCACAGACCACCGGTTCGGCCCCGGCCACGCGAAGATCATCCGCCTGTTCCTCTTTCCGGATAATGCCGCGCACCTCATGCCCCCTCTCCCGTAAAGCAGGGTGAAGGAGCATCGCAATACTTCCATGTCCGCCAACGATCGTTATCTTCATAAGTATAAATATTTGTCGATTGTCATTGCTATGTTAGCCTGTGGGATGATCCCCAACCGAATTGAGAACACCGTTGTTCCTGCACCGGGTTCATCCCCCGCATCAATTGAAAATCCTCTAATATTTTTTAACAACTTCAATAGTCGATGGTTCCGCTTCCAACAACAGAATATTCCACCGAGCTTTAACCTGCATAAAAAAACACAATTAAACTCTTACATCCTGTTTTTGGCCTCAATCCATTTCGACATATACCGGGTGCTGGCCATTGTGTGATGCATCAGCATGCTCCCCGTAAAATTATGCCGCCGATGTTTTTCCAGGTTCTCCCTTACGTGCTGGATCCGGTCTGTAAAGGCCGGTTCAAACCTGCTCTTTCCAAAACGGGTGTTAACGATTTCCAGGCCGGTTAACTGGGCCTTTTCCCAGGCAGACCGGTTGGTATACAGCCGAACAGCAGCGGCGGCTATCTCCTCCGAACTTTGTGCTACCGCTCCCGGCCACTCCTTTTCTCCGTTGAGGCCTTCGGCCCCTACCGGGGTCGTAACGCTTGGGGTGCCGCACTGCATCGCCTCCACCAGCTTTCCTTTTAGTCCCGCGCCAAATCGCAGCGGGGCGAGGCAAACTTTGGCGCTACGGACCACCGCCCGGGCGTCCGGGGTCCGTCCCTTTATGTGGAATCCCTCTCGGGGTTCATGCAAATCCGTTACCTGCCGGGACGGGTAGGCCCCGTACACATGCAGTACCGCCTTTTTCTGCCTGCTCCTGATGCGAGGCCAGACTTCTGTTTTAAGGAATTGGACAGCGTCCCGGTTCGGCGGGTGACGAAAATTCCCCATCGTAATGTAATGGGCGCGGTCGTCAAAGGTGGGCCATTCCTCGACCTGGGCCTGGTCAATGGGATTCAGCAAAAACGGCAGGTAATGGAGCAGCGATTCATCCACCTGGAAATGGTCTGTCAACAGCTTCATTTCGTATTCAGAGATAATCAGCGAGAGATCACATCTCAGGATACTGGCAATTTCCCGCTTCGCCACCTCATCCTCCAACAAGTCGACTTCGGAAAAAGGCCGGTTTTCAAGTATCGCTCTTCTTCGGGCGCGGCGCAGGCAGTGCAGGTCTTCCGTATCCAGGATTCGGAGGGCACCGGGACAGTGCTCGGCCACCCGCCACCCAAACTGCTCTTCAACCACAAACCGGTCAAACATCACGACGTCCGGTTGCAGATTCTCAAGAAAGGTATCAAAACCGGAACTGTTAATCTCCACCGGCTGAGTGTCAATGCCCCGTTCTTGCAAGTCTGCAGCGTGCTCGCTCTCGGTGGCGGAACTGGCAAAGGTGATTTTCCATCCGTGCTCTTTGAATATGGAGATCAGCTGCATCATCCGGTGGCCAGCAGCCGAAGAGTTGGGCTCGGGCCATACATACCCGACAATGAGCAACCGTGGAATATTTTGTTTCATTATTTGGCAATTTCTGCTTTAGTAAAAATTATTCCAACTATATTATATTCGTCTATAATGATAGAGACCTGTGCATAATCTGCTATTTTGTTGGGAGGTAGTTCTACTACCGACTTTATTGACCTTTAACGGGAGTCCAACTCCCTAAGACCAAGGAATTGAGGGTTTTGCAAAACCCTCTGATAAAAATTAAGTAACCGATCCTAATTTTTTACACATACGTATCGCATATTGTAGGATTTTCACCGTCATGCGGGGCTCGGTTTCAACCGCAGCAGCTTATTCCAAATCATCATACTTTACCACGAAAGAAATATCAATTTTTATTTAACATCGACATTATGGAAACGGATAAAAAAACAACCTCATTCACCGATTTAATCAACAGCGACACCCCGGTCCTGGTTGATTTCCATGCCGACTGGTGCGGTCCCTGCAAGATGATGAAGCCGATCCTCAAGGATCTCAAAAAACGGGTTGGCGATGATGCCATGATCATCAAGGTTGATGTTGATGCGAACCAGCAGGCAGCCATGAAATACCAGGTCCGCAGCGTACCCACCCTGATCCTTTTTAAAAACGGGGAGATAAAATGGAGACAGGCCGGCGTTGTACAGGCCGGTCCTCTGGAAAAAATTATCAACGACCACAAATAAGCTGAGGCAGTTAGTTACCGGGCAACGGCCCTTTTAAAATTACCTATTTTGAGGAGCTTTTCTATTCCATCCAGAGGGCTTTGCAAGTTATTCGCCTACAAATCTTCCATAAAATCTACCATTCTCTCCCGCCCTTCCTCATCCGGCAGTCGCCCGTACCCTGCCCCCATGTTGTCCACCAGGTGTTCCGGATTGGAAGTGCCCGGGATGACACAGGTTACCGCCGGATGGGAAAGAATATATTTGAGAAAGAACTGGCCCCAGCTGTTGATATCATATTCCCTTTCAGCCCAGGTGGGAACCTTCCTGCCGCCTACAGCCCCAAACAGTGACCCGCCCTCGTACGGCTCGTTGACAAGGACCGCCACTCCATGTTCTCGTGCCGTGTTGAGTAGGTTGCGCTCCGCACTGCGGGTTCGAATCGAATAGTTAAACTGCACGAAATCTATATCTTCTGTTTTAACGATCTCTTCCAGGCGGCTGTGTGACGATACGGTATGATGCGTCACCCCGATATACCGAATCCGCCCCTGTTCTCTCCAGTCCTTAAGGGTCAGCAGGTGGGTTTGCCAGTCCAGCAGGTTATGTACCTGCATCAGGTCGATCGTATCCCGGCGCATACGCCGCATCGAGGTCTCCATCTGGCTGATACCCGCCTGCCGGCCGGTAGTCCACACCTTCGTGGCATAGAAGAATTCATCAGCGATTCCAAGATCGGCTGTCAAGTCGCCAATAACCGTTTCCGCACGGCCGTACATCGGAGATGAGTCGATCACCTTGCCTCCCTCTTTGGCCATCAGCCTGAGGACTTCGCGAAGGGGTCTCCGCTCCGATTCTGACTTGCCCACGTCAAACTGGATCCATGTACCCAGACCTACGACCGGTATCTCTTCTCCGGAAGAGGGGATTTTTCTTCTGCGCATGGTGGTTTCCCGGCTAAACAATGGTTGAAAAGGCTGAACCATTAGCCCGATGCCGGTCACTCCCAGGCGCTTTAACAGCTCGCGGCGTGTAATCCTTGATTCCATAATACATATTCTAAATTATGTGTCTGATTAAACGTTTGTGAAATCTCATTTCAGAGAGCTTTGAAAAATCCTCAGTTCCTCGTTCTGAGTTGTACTCCCATTTAAAAGACCTGCAAAGTGGTGCAACCACCTCCCAGCAAAATAGCAGGTTCTGCAAAGGTCCCTGTTAACAAAACCGTGCCCTCACGGCGTTTGCCCGGATCGACTCATAGATCCATCGGCCACCAGGTACAGCATAATCAGATCATATACGGCATGAGCTGTCATCGCCGCAGCCAGACCCGCATATTCAAATAGATATCCCAGTCCCATGCTGAGACCAAACATCATGGCACCGAAGACCCAATGTCCTGGTTTCTGAAATTTGAAGTAGCCGTGGATACCGACAAAGATCACAGACGTGACCCAAATGCCAACCAGGGGCTGAATGGCTCCGCGGAACAGGAGCTCCTCCCCTGTCCCGGCAAACAGGGAGAGCTGAACACAGTCAAACTTTGTCAACGGCGTATTTTTAAGGGCCCGAACAATGTAGAAGTCGTCAAGGACGCCGGCGACCGGCGGCCTTTTCATCAGGAACGTGACGACTGCAGCCCCCGCACCTCCCGCAACCCCACCGGTCCACAACTGGTTACTTAAAGAGAAGCCGTGTTCAAATGCAGAAACAAGTTCAGTTTTGTGAAAAAAATAGAATATGAGCCAGGCCAGCAACAAGTACACAACCGCAGACCCGACCGAAAGGAGCAGTAAATTGCGTTTCGGAATCTGCAGGTGTCTCCCGGGCTCATCATTTATATCTGGTTTGTCAGTCATCAATGGTGTCGATTTTCTGGTATTTTTCCCCGATTCAGGCAGCTTTAATTTAATGTATTCTGCGGTTAACTTTTTGCCCGCTCTCTGCTGGAAAGGAACCGATCACCACAGTAGGGGAAACGCCCACAATGAGGTCGGGAATAGCATGCTTAACCTTTGTCTGTCTATCACCTATTGTTAGTGTCAATAAAACAGATCAGCCCGGGGCAACCCTTGAGCGCTGATACCGGAAAAACAGATGTCGCATAATACAACCTCGCTCTGTTTAATTTCGTACTTCGAAGTGTCGGTTCAATCATAATCCTTCATGATTTTCCTGGTTCTTTTTCCTCATGAATTGTTTAACTGTACATTGGGGAACAGCCAGGGGAAATGGGGAGGGGACTGGAATTGCAAAAAAACGGCAGTACAACAAAATCATAAAGATTCAGAATTCTGAATGGAAGCTTATTTATACCTGGAAGCTCACATAAAGGCGATTGAGCCGGTGACCGACTTTACCTACAAATGGTGCACCAGCATGGGGATGCAGCCGGATGAAGCCGCACGATTCAGCCTTGCGGTGGATGAACTGCTGACCGACATGATTCTTTTCGCCTATCCCGATACCGACGGTTACATGGAGCTCTGGTTTCGCTACTCTCTTCCTCAGCTCGAGATTATCATACAGGAGTCCGGGGAGCCGTTCGCCCCCGACAACTACCAATACTCGCGGAAGAAAGCCCTGGACAGCGGTGATTTTGAAGGGGCCGGGCTGGAACTGGTTCGCAATTTGACCGATCATTTCCTCTTCCTGAACCGTGGCCGTGACGGCAAGGAGTTTCGGCTGGCCAAGCAGCTGACAGAACAGAGCTACTCGAACTTACAAAAGGAGGAGACTGCCGGGCCCGACGCCCCAAAGCAGAAAGAAACAGAATACACCTTAGACTCGGTAACCAAAGAAGATGCCGAAGATATTGCCAAACTCATCTACCGGTCATACGACTACTCCTACAGCAAGGAAGACCTCTATTTCCCGAAACAGAATGAGCTGGCGATTGAGCACGGGAAGAAGTTCGGTACCATCGTGCGAACGGGCAGCGGCCGACCGGCAGGCTATTTTGCCGTTATCAAAGCCCCCGACTCCCTGGTCGGCGAAGTGGGAGAAGCGGTCGTTTCTCCGCCACACCGTAAACAGGGGCTGATGAAACGGATGATGGGCAGACTGATCGAAATGAGCAGAGAGAGGGGCCTCCAGGGCCTGTATGGGCTCGCACTGACCGTCCACACGATCAGCCAGAAAGTGAACCACTCCTTCGGGTTTGGCAGCACGGCACTGCTGGTGGCGGTCACCCGCGGCTCCGGGCACCAGGATAGTACTGCGGGCAACACCCAGCCCAAATCGATCCTGGTCGATTTCCTGCCACTGGTCGACCAGTGGAACCGGACCATTGTTCTGCCGGACCGTTACCGCGGAATCCTCCGCCAGATCTACCGGCAGTTTGAAGAAACCTGCACTCTGGAAGAACCCGCAACTCCCGGCCCGCAAGGCCAAAGCGAGACCGAGATGAATCTGGAATTCACCTATAAAAACAAGACGGCCACCGTGGTGGTCTCCAGTATCGGCAACCAGTTTATTACTGCCGCCGAAAGCATGATGCGCAGCCTGGCAGAGGTGGACCTCCACGCCATCTATTTCGATATTCCATTGCAGGATTCCCCCAACAGCGAGGCCGTGGAGTGGCTTCGCAGGAACCGGTTCATTTTTGCGGGCCTGATGCCGATGAACCACCGGGAGCAGGACTACCTCCGCATGCAGAAACTCCTGGTTCCGATCAATTTTGACCTGATTGAGGTCTATTCGGATACGGCCCGGAACATAAAAACCTTTATCAAGGATGAATATAATGCAGTATACCAGGAGCAATAGTCGACTGACCGTACAACTTGAAAGCGATTTCAACCTGAATGCAGTGCGAGAAATCAAGACATTGTGGGACGGGCGGGAAGAGCTGCATATTGACCTTCAGCAAGCACGATTTGTTAATACCGAGGCTGTCATATTCATCCACAAGCTGCTCCAAGGTCGCACCAGAGTGCGACTGAAAAATCCCCCGAAAATCTTTTTCGAAGTACTGCACATTTTGGGCCTGCACGAAATCTGGGATCTTGAAAACATCATACAGCGGTAACTCAAACACCCATCACTATGGAAAACAATGATCAGTCAACCGTCTCCCTTGACCTGGAAACGCTCTGGGATCACGTCTTTACCGTGCATCCCCTTGTAATCATCGGGTCAATGGACGACGAGGAAACCCCAAACTTTGCTCCAAAACATATGGCGTTCCCGGTAGGGTGGGATCGTTATTTCGGATTTGTCTGCACCCCGGCCCACAGTACCTACCAGAATATCAGGAATTTTGACGAGTTTACGGTTACCTATCCCAAACCCGATCAAGTCATTTTTACCAGCCTGACCGCCACCCGGCGCCGGGAGGATGATACCAAGCCCGAGCTTGAAACCATCCCGCGTTTTGCGGCATCAACCGTGGCGCCCTTCTTCCTAAAAGAGGGATACTTCTATCTTGAATGCCGACTGCACAACATTATTGACGGTTTTGGGGAGAACAGCCTTATCCTGGGTGAAGTGGTGAAGGCGCATGCTGATGAGGACTATATCCGGAAAAATGCACGTGACGACAATGAATTGATCTATAATCATCCTCTCATGGCCTACCTGAACCCGGGGCGTTTTGCGGTCGTGGATGAATCGCAGGCATTCCCATTCCCGAAAAAATTCAGGAAATAATCGATGGTTGATCAAGATACGGCAACACGTATTTTAAAAACCTGCCAGGAGGAGGAATCCTGGTTCCTGGACCTGCTGGAGCAGCTGGTAAAGATAGAAACACCACCCCACGAGCCGCATTCACACCGCACCCTGTTCGAGCAGATCCAGAGTGTATTGACCGACCTGAACTTTACGAGCTCGGTTTACCCGGGGGATACCAGCGGAGGACAGCTTTATGCGCGGCCATCGCCCCCCCAGGCAGGCGGGTACCAGCTGATGCTTGGCCATATCGATACCGTCTGGCCGGCGGGAACCCTAGAGAGCATGCCGTTCGCCCGGAATGGAAATGTCATCACCGGTCCCGGCATCTACGACATGAAAGCCGGCGTCACCATGATGCTGACAGCCCTGAAAGTGCTAAAAGAACTCGGTATCGATCCGCCTCTTCAACCGATCCTTTTCATAAATTCAGACGAGGAAACCGGCAGTACCGATTCCAAAAAACGGATCACCTGGCTGGCCCGGGTCGTACATCGGGTGTTTGTACTTGAACCGTCGATGGGCAGGGACGGGAGGATTAAAACACGCCGCAAGGGAGTGGGACACTTTGTACTGCGGGTTACCGGGAAATCCTCCCACGCCGGACTGGAACCGGAAAAGGGACGGAGCGCGATCCTCGAACTTTCGTACCTGATCCAGCAGCTTTTTCAGCTAAATGACCCGGAACACGGCATTACCGTCAACGTGGGCAAAGTTGACGGGGGTATCCGAACGAACGTAGTGGCCCCGGAAAGCTCGGCTGATGTCGACGTCCGCGTCCTGAACAAGAAAGATGCCCGGAAAATTGAAGAAGCAATCAAAAACTTGTCCCCCTCCACCCCGGAGGTATCGGTAGATATTTCGGGAGGATTCGGCCGCGAGCCGATGACCCAAAACGAGCGTAATCGCCGGTTATGGCACACCGCCAAAGCCCACGGCCGCTTGCTGGGGATGGAGCTCAAACAAGCCACTTCCGGCGGTGCTTCGGACGGCAACCTGACCAGCCAGCATGCCGCCACCCTGGACGGCCTCGGAGCCGTTGGCGAAGGAGCACACAGTCCGGATGAAAAAATATTCCTGGAAGAGACGGTCCGGCGCACGGCTCTGCTTGCCCTGCTCCTTTTGACGCCCGACCCGGAAAAATTCACAGGTTGACCGCAGAAGCTTTATTTTACTTAGGGTTTCGCAAAACCCTAAAATCTTCGTTCTGAGGAAGTTGTACTCCCGTTTAAAGGTCACCAAGGTCGGTGGTACAACCCCTCCCAACAAAATAGCAGGTTCTGCAAAGATTCCTTACTATTCTTAACCTCGGCATTCGGTATAATAATCCGACCTTCATCATTTTATTGCACAATAACCGGAGACAGAACGAACGCGCATATATTCCGGATTTAAATCAGCGATGGGGAAAACCAAAACTCCCGATCATCAAATGTAAATCGGTATTATAGATGGAAACAGAAGCGGCGGTACTGTGGAACTTGCTTTCGGCCCTCGGTGTGGGACTGCTCATCGGTATTGAGCGCGGGTGGACCGGGCGCAAGGAGGATGAAGGAGACCGCGTGGCCGGAATCCGGACCTTCAGCCTTGTGGGACTTCTCGGGGGACTTTCCGCCGAGATGACCCACTATATCGCGGATTGGTTCCTGGGGGTGATCCTGCTGGCCCTTGCGGCCCTCATTGTCACCTCCTATATGGTTGAAGCCACCGTCCGCGAAGACAAGGATGTCGGTATTACCACCGAAATAGCACTCTTGCTGACGTTTGCTCTGGGTGCCTGGGCAACCAGTGACTATCGTATTTATGCCCTTGGAGCGGCCGTACTGGTGATGGTTCTTCTCAGCCTAAAACCGGTACTGCACCGATGGCTTCGCATGATTGAGGTCAAAGAAATCTATGCCGGTATCAAACTGTTGGTCATCTCCGTTCTGTTCCTGCCTCTCCTTCCCAACAGGGGCTACGGTCCCTGGGAAACCCTTAATCCCTATTGGATATGGTGGATGGTGGTGCTTATTTCGGGCCTTTCGTTTGCCGGATATGTTCTTATCAAGTACAAGGGAGAACGGCTGGGCACCCTGTTGACCTCGATCACCGGGGGACTGGCCTCCTCCACAGCGGTTACGCTCAGCCTGGCCCAGTTTGCACGCCAGCAAAAACAGGCGCTCAGCACTATCTTTATCGCCGGGGTGCTGGTCGCTTCTTCCATCATGTTCGTCAGGGTGGCTGTTGAGGTCGCCATCGTAAATGCAGAGCTGTTGCATCCCCTCTGGATCCCGCTCGCAGTAATGCTGGTACTGACCGCGGGTGGTGGGATTTGGCTATGGAGTCGCCACAAGGAGTTATCCCGGGACCAACCGACCCTTGAACTGAAAAACCCACTCCAGCTTTTCACAGCTATCCAATTTGGACTGCTGCTGGGACTTATCCTGCTGCTGGCAACGGCGATGGAAAAGTGGTACGGCAATCAGGGGATATACCTGCTGGCTCTCTTTTCCGGGCTGATGGATGTCGATGCGATTACGCTCTCCCTCTCCCGCATGGCACAAAATGAAACCGATCCCCAGGTTGCGGTATCAGGCATCATAATTGCAGTAATTGCCAATACTTTTGTCAAAGCGGGCCTCTTTGTCTTTTGGGCGGGATTCAGGAAAAGCAAGTCCCTGATATGGCTCGTACTCATGATTTCAGCAGCTGGAGTCCTCTCACTGATTCCCTTTGTGTGACGCCAGTTCTCCCCTGATTATGAGACCAGTTCAGCCATCGCCTCCGCCATTCGCCGGCCCAGCTCAATATATGTTTGGCTGTCGTAATGCCAGGGATCGATCCATCCGTGCCCTTCCGGGGGGCGAACAAAGGCCGCACAGGCATCATTACCTGCCACCTTTTCCTGGGCTTGCCGGACAATACCCGCCCACGGCAGGGCCGGACGCCCCTCTTCCCGGCCGGTTTCTGAAACACCGGCGATGACAACCGGAAGCTGGGGATGGCCCGTCAGCTTTCGCATGCGACCAATGATCTTTTCCAGGTTTTCCTCATATGCCTCCGCGATCTCCTTTGTATAAGCAGCGTCACTCTCTCCCTGCACCCAAAGTATACCGGCCGGGCTCAACTTCAGGACCTCTCCATCCCGGTCACGACCGGCGCGGGAAACTGCCCGCCGATAGTGATATTTGAAATGTGTCCACTGGTTGACATCCTCAACATCCGGATCCCAGCAACCCCAGTCATCAGGCGTCTCCGGGTGAATGGAGGAGCCACTCCTGGCGTATTTTAAAAGAGCCACTCCCCGGCCTGCATGGAGGGTACGAATACGAGCTGCAAATGCCAGCTCCGGACCAAAGCGGCCGGAGGGGAGGCTCATCTCCCCCTCCTCATTCCTGGTAAAACGGTGCCCGTACCCGTGACCGGGACCAAGCTCCACCCATCGTCCGATATCCTCTGGCGGCTCCCCGTCATCTTTGCGGTTGGGATTGTAGATAAGGACATTCTCCTGCGTGCGGTTAAGATCGGGGGGCAGTTCCGAGACAAATCCCATGCCGTCCATATTCGACTGACCCGCAAGGATATACAGCGGATAGCTTCCGGAGCTGGATTCTTTTTCGAGGGATGAACGGGAAATATCATCAGTCATCGGCTTACAGGCTCATTGTAAAGAGGATAACTCGGCACTCCGTGAAAAGTACGCCGAGTTCGGTATAACAGCAATTCCACCAGCGAAAGGAGTTTTACCAACCCGCTGCTGGTGTCACGCCAGATCCCGGATCTCGACCTTTCACTGACGTGTGAACACGGATACTACCGCACTGCACAGACAGATCAGGTAAAGGGTGGTATAGAACCTCCTGCTTTGTTGGGAGTTGATTTTACTGGGGGGGGGGGGCAAGCAGACGTACAACGTCTTAAAAACGACAAATCGAGTATTCCCTCCTCCCTAAAACCCTCTAAAAGCGAGTCTCCACGTTTTTAAAAAATGCGTTGAATATAGAGTAGGGAGTTTATATATTTGACCAGTTTTGGACTTAATTACGTGAACACTCAAAACGACCTGCATTTGTTTTATAAAATGAAGCCGGATGCGATACCCAAATCATGCTTTTTAAAGCATTGGGCTTCTCTTTTCAAAAAATTTTTGATCAACACACTTCACCCTTCTTTCTCTCAATCCGACACATTTTTTGTTGTCGGATTTTTTTTAGATATAAACCGCAACCCGTTAACAACACTCCATCAAAGATAATGTCCCTTTACCCTCGCGATAAAGCCATAATTGCACTTTCCGACGGTACCGTCGAACATGGATACGCCATCGGCAAGAAAGGTACCACCGGTGGTGAACTCTGTTTCAACACCAGCATGACCGGGTACCAGGAAATATTTACCGACCCCAGCTACTACGGGCAGCTTATGATGATGACCTATCCCCATATCGGAAACTACGGCACCATGAGCCGCGACGATGAAGCCCGAAAAGTGATGATCGCCGGACTCATTGTACGCTCGTTTTCATGGGAGTTCAGCAATCCCCAGGCCGACGGCAGCCTTCAGGAATACCTGAAACGAAATGAACTCGTTGGCATCACCGGTGTCGACACCCGCAAACTGGTACGCCACATACGGGCCAAGGGCGTCATGAATGCGGTCATTTCGTCGGAAGAACTGGATGAAGAAAAACTTGTTAAAAAAGCCCGGGAATGGCCACAGATGAAAGGGCTGGAACTGGCCACCAAGGTAACCCGGCAGGAACCGCAGACCATCCACAGCGACGGTCCCTACAAAGTGGCCGCTTTTGATTACGGAATCAAACAGAATATTATCAACAACCTGAACAAGCGCGGGTGCACACTGCGTATTTTTCCCGCCAAAGGGGATTACATCGATGAGATCGAGGAATGGAATCCCGATGGCTTTTTCTTCAGTAACGGACCCGGCGATCCCGATGCCACCAGCCAGTACGCCCTCGAAACCGTCAAATATGCCAAGGAGACCGGCAAGCCGATGTTCGGCATCTGCCTGGGGCACCAGCTGATGGCCCTCTCTGAAGGGATCCCGACCATGAAAATGTATGTCGGCCACCGGGGAGCCAACCAGCCGGTGAAAAACCAGGAAACCGGGAACGTGGAGATTACCACGCAGAACCACGGATTTGCCGTAGACGAAGATGCACTCGACGAATCAAAAGTGGAAATCACCCATGTGAACCTGAATGACGATACCATTGAGGGCCTCCGTTTTAAAAACTTTCCGGGATTCTCCGTGCAATATCACCCGGAGGCGTCTCCCGGCCCGCACGACTCTTCCTATCTCTTTGACCAATTCCTGGATATGATCCGGGAGCATAAGGAAGAGCTGGTTTAGACCAGTCCGCAACCACACGGGCGCGGGCCTGTAGCGCTCCAACCGACCTGTGCCTCACATAAATCCAAATTTGATCAAAAGAACAGAACCCTAAAAAATAAAATGCCAAGACGCGACGACATCCACAAAATTCTCATTATCGGTTCAGGACCCATCGTAATTGGACAAGCTTGCGAATTCGACTATTCCGGATCACAGGCATGTCGCTCACTGATGGAAGACGGCTACGAGGTCGTGCTTATCAACTCGAACCCGGCCACCATCATGACCGACCCCCTTATGGCCGACGAGGTCTACCTGAAACCGCTGACTACCGATTCTATCAAGGAAATTGTAGAAAAGGAATCTCCTGATGCCGTTCTCCCCACCATGGGCGGGCAAACCGGACTAAACCTGACGCGGGACCTGCAGCAGGAAAACTTCTGGGAAGAAAACGGCATCGAGATCATCGGTGTCAACATCGACGCTGTCGAGATCACCGAAGACCGGCAGGCGTTCCGCGACCTGATGGACGAGATCGACATTCCGCAGTGCCACAGCCGCATCGCCGATTCCCTGCTGGAGGCCAAGGAGATTACCGAAGAGCTGGGCGGCCTCCCGATTGTCATCCGCCCCTCTTTTACGATGGGCGGCGACGGGGGCGGTATCGTCTGGAGCGAGGATGAGTTTGAACGCAAGGTCCTGCGGGGGCTGGAGTTGAGTCCCGTTCACCAGGTGCTGATCGAGGAAAGCATCTTCGGGTGGAAAGAGTACGAGCTGGAGCTGCTGCGCGATCCCAACGACACGGTCGTCATTGTCTGTACCGTGGAGAATATCGACCCGATGGGCGTGCACACCGGTGACTCGGTGACCGTGGCCCCCTCCCAGACGCTGACCGACAAGCAATTCCAGATGCTGCGCGATGCCGCCATAAAGATGATGAACTCCATCGGCGAGTTTGCCGGGGGGTGTAACGTGCAGTTTGCCGTGGAACCGGGCTCCGACCGTTTTGTGGCGATTGAGATCAACCCGCGCGTCAGCCGCTCCTCTGCCCTGGCCTCCAAGGCCACCGGCTACCCGATCGCCAAAATTGCAACCAAGCTCGCGGTCGGTTACGACCTGCACGAACTTCCAAACCCGATCACCGGCGTATCCTCCGCCTGCTTTGAACCCTCCATCGACTATGTCATTGTAAAGGCGCCCCGCTTCAACTTCGATAAATTTCCCGGCGTGGATGAAGAACTGACCACCCAGATGAAGGCGGTGGGCGAAGTGATGTCGATCGGGCGAAACTTCCCGGAAGCCCTTAACAAAGCCTGGCAGTCGCTCGAAATCGGTCGTGCCGGTCTCGGGGCTGACGGATACGAGGAGATCGACCGTAAAACCGTGCGGGAACGCCTCATGAAACCGTACTGGGACCGGCTCCTGAATATACGTCACGCCTTCAAGCTGGGAGCCTCGGTTGAAGAAATTGCCGATATTACCAAGGTCGACCCCTGGTTCCTCCAGCAGATCCGGTACATGGTTTCACTCGAAAACCGAACAGAGGGCCAGTCGCTGGACAGCATCAGCAAAGACGACCTCTACGAGCTTAAACAAGCCGGTTTCAGCGATACCCAGATCGCCTGGATGCTGAGCCAGAGTAACGGCCCGGTAAGTGAATATGATGTACGGGAAAGACGAAAAGAGCTCGGACTCAAGCCGGTCTTTAAGGTTGTGGATACCTGTGCGGCCGAGTTTCCCGCCGAGACTCCCTACTTCTACTCTTCATACGAGGGCGAAAACGAAAGCGAAGTCTCCGACAGGAAAAAGGTGCTGATCCTCGGCAGCGGACCAAACCGCATCGGGCAGGGTATTGAATTTGACTATACCTGTGTGCATGCTGTAGCAGCCGTCCAGGAGATGGGCTACGAGGCGATTATGGTCAACTGTAATCCCGAGACCGTCTCCACCGACTTCGATATTGCGGACAAGCTATACTTCGAACCGGTGTACTGGGAGCGCGTGCTCGATATTATCGAGTATGAACAGCCGGAGGGCGTGATCCTGCAAGTGGGCGGGCAGACCGCACTCAAGCTCGGCAAGCGCTTTGTAGAGGAGGGCATCAAGATTTTCGGAACGCCGTTCGAAAAGATCAATTTTGCCGAAGATCGCGGTGCATTCTCCGACTTTCTTGAACGACTCGATATCCCGTTCCCGGACTACGGCACCGCCCGAACAGTCGAAGGCGCCCTGGATGTGGCCCGGGAGATCGGCTACCCGGTCCTTATTCGTCCCAGCTATGTACTCGGGGGGCAGGGTATGCGCATCGCTATCAAAGAGGAAGAACTCAGGGGATATACCGAATCGATCCTGAAAACCCACCCGGAAAACGACTTCCTGATCGACCGCTTCCTTGAAGATGCGGTTGAGGTGGATGTAGATGCGGTTTATGACGGCGACCAGCTGCATATCGCCGGCATCATGCAGCATATTGAACCGGCGGGCGTCCACTCGGGCGACTCTACCGCGGTAATCCCGACCTACTCCCTGAGCGATACTGCCCTCGATAAAATCAAGGAGTACCACGAAAAGATCGCCAGCAACATGGGCATTATCGGGTTCCTGAATGTGCAGTATGCCGTAAAAGGGGACCAGGTATATGTACTTGAGGCCAACCCGCGCTCTACCCGTACCATCCCGTTCCTGGCCAAAGCCACACAGCGGCCAGAGGCGCGTATTGCGGTGAAGGTGATGCTGGGGGCCAAGCTCAAAGACTTCCCGGAAGAAGATCTCAAATCCAAGCTGACCAAGTGGGCGATCAAGGAGCCGGTATTCCCCTTCAACAAATTCCCGGAAGTCAAGAAAGAACTGGGACCCGAGATGAAGTCGACCGGTGAAACAATCTACTTTGCCGAAGATTTCAACGACGAGCACTTCAAAAAGCCGTACGAGTTCAAGAACCTGTACCTGAGCAAGTAGGATTGCCTTTTATACTTCAAATCGCAAGATCCATCCTGACAACTTCGGGGTGGATCTTTTTTTGTTGAGGAGGGGGCAAAAAGTCAAGGTTGCTCTTTTCCGGATACAGGGATCACTTTGGGATCAAGCCAAAGGGAACATCTCGATTGGGAGAACAGCCCTATTTCTTGTCGGGGCCTTTTCATCCACTTTCCTTGTTCATTTTCTACCGGAAAAAACGCAATAATCATCAGGTGATTTTTTTGCGTTCCCTCCGCCTTGCCGCAACCTGGACTTCTCTCTTGATCAATACAAAAAGGTGTACTCTATCTTCAGCAGCAGAGCATTTTCGGGAAAGATCTCAAAGGTATCGTTGATACGTTGACTGATAGAACGCCCATACGGGGAGCGGCCGTACGGAGCCAGGGGATTCAGGCTTTCCCGCAACTGACGACCGTGGGTCCAAACCAGATAGATATTGGAACCCGGCTGATATTCCCAGCGCAGTACGACGTTTGACTGAAGACTACTCAACGAGAACTCTGATCGCTTCGGGTAGGACGAATATCCTGCCAGTTGGTCCCAGTCCTGCATAATCTTGAAATCCTGGTAACGCCCCCGGGCTAAAAACAGCTGACTGTAGAGTTGCAGCGAAAGTTTTGGGGTAAAGGTTACGTCGCTGCGCAGGGTGAGATCGAGCGAGCGGGTGTCGCGCCGGCCAAATACCGGGGTGTACCAGGCGTTGCCGTTATAAGGTGAAATATTTGCAAAAATGGTATTCAGGCGGCCCTGGTTCTCCAGTGTTCTGTACTCACCGTCGGCAAGCTGATCCGGCGAGGCCGAGCGCTCTCCAATCTCCCACTCGGAGCCGGTATATCGGAACGACTCGTTGGAAGCCCAGGCCGTGACATCTTCTTCCCATTCCCCCTCCAGGTTCGCATACAGGTTCAACCGGGTCCCGATATTCCAGTCGCCCCAGAACCCAAAAGCATATCCCTGTCCTCCATCTTCATGCCAGGTGTAGGATGCCTCTGGCTGTACCTGCCACTGACGGCGTTCGTCGGTGTTAAATTCCCCCACAAGCTGGTAGGAGGCAGGCCGTGCCCAGGGACCCAGTCCACGCGTTTCAAACAGGTCATATCCTCCAAACGGGCGTTCGATATTCATGCCAAACTCGATTTCCTGGAACTCCATGGTCATCCAGGAAGACGTAAGTTCAAGTGAGAATCCCAAATTGAGCCTCTCGTCATAGGAAAATTGCTGAATGCCAAATGCTTCGACGTCAGCACGTCGCAGGGGTCCGAATGGCTCCCCCCTGTTGATTTGGTATTCTAACCGGTATAGATTGGCGATAAAATTATTCTCCCTTAGCTGGCCGATATCGTTGGGATCAAATTCATCCCCAAACAGATCCAGCCCAACAAAACCGTTTAGGATACCCTGGCGCTTTCGGAGCCAGACTTTCCCGGCCATCCCGGTGCTGGAGCTTCGGCCCGGGGCTGTCCAGTTTCGGTGGGTAAAGGCCGAAAACCCTTCCACCCCGTAGCGGTTGTCAAGGAAACGAATATCCCAGTCAACTCCCCCGCTGGCAGTTTGAATCCGCCCGGTACCGTCGGGCGAAGGAGCATCATAGCCGGTTACTATCGCTCCGGCCTCTGAAACGGAGCCGATCTGCTGGCGTACCCGTGCCGCCCCGTAATTGCGGCTCGGGTCAAAATCACTGCCCGAAGTGGCCCCGAGAATACCAAAAGAAGTTCCACTTTCGGTTCGGCCAGACAGCTTTGTCGCCCCGATAATGGGTGCCTCTGCACCGATCCGACGGGTATACAGCAGTTCACCGGGTCCCACGGAAAATTCGTAAATCTGTATCCCTTCAATAAAAAAGGGTCGCTTCTCGTCAAAAAAAGTTTCAAACGCTGTAAGATTGAGCACCGCCGGATCGGATTCCACCTGTCCGAAATCCGGGTTGATCGTGGCGTCGAGGGTAATGTTCGGTCCAAGACCGATCTTGAGATCTCCACCCAGGTCCATATTTGTACTGACATCGGCCCGGCCGGGATCCTGCAGGCTCTCCTGCGAGGTGAGTCCGGCAACGGTATAGGGCCTCACCTGGATATTGGGTTTCGGCTCAATATTCTCGATTTGAGTCAACCGGCCGAACCGGGCCACCAGGTTAGATCGGTCCGCCCGGGAAACCAGTGGCCACTCTACTACTTCCCCCAGCCTCGGAATGCGGCGGGTAAAATGGATACCCCATGTCTGGAGATCGGTATCAGGAAAACGCAACATGCTGTTGGGAATTCTCATCTCCACAACCCAGCCTTCATCGTTAACCGAAACGGCGGATTCCCACACCGCATCCCAGGAAGGATCCATGCCGGGCGGGGCATCCCCTCCCCCGCCACCGCCTCCCGAACGAAGAGCATCAAACTGGACCCCGGCAGCATTCAGTCCAAATGTGTAAGCAGTTCGTTTGTTAAAGTATGAATCAATAGATACCAGAAACCAGTCGGCCTGATTATACTCATCCCGTCGGCCCAGCGTCTGTTGTATTTCGGATGGCCTTTGATCATGGAGTATCGCCCCTATATAAACATTCCCCTCTCCGTACAACACCCGGACTTCAGTACGTTGGGAGGCGGGGGAACCCTCATTCGGTTCAAACTGCTGAAACCCGGTAACCGGTTGTGCCTCTTTCCAAATAGCCTCGTCCAGCATGCCATTAATTGAAACCGGTTCATCGATTTTTGTTGCAGGAATCTCACTATTACCCTGGGCAAAATTGACATCCACCTGAATAAAGAGCAGTAAAATGAACGCTATAACCAGAAATCTGTATATAAACATGGCATGACTGTTAAAGGCATGTAAAATATTGACTTGTCCGATAAATTAAGTTTTTCGTTGTATTTGATCCAAAATTGAAGTTTAACAGCCTCTTTATATAACGAACTTGGAAAACCTGTATAAACTTTAAGAGACCTTTGCAGAACCTGCTATTTTGTTGGGAGGTAGTTGTACTACCGACCTTGGTGACTTTAACGGGAGTACAACTCCCTCGGAACGAAGAAGTGAGGGTTTTGCAAAACCCTCTTTAAAACAATGGCTTTTTAGCCTGGATTATTCACCAATATTTTTTCATCTGCATGACGAAGTTGAAATAGTGAGTGAAACGTATTCCTATACGTTGAATGAGCTATCTCAACTTCAACCAAGCACAAAGAAAAAATCCGCCGTGCCGGGAAAAGGATAAAATCAAATATCTTTCTTTACTACAAGCTAACCTAATTTTTAAACACTGATGTATGGTATCAATGAATATTATTCGTGAATAATCCGGGTTCGTAGCTCAATCCATAGCCAAAAGGATACAAGGTATGCTCCCCGGGGTCTCCCGGAGCGTCGGAATCCTGCTCAATGACCGAAACGACAGCTTTCCCTGTGGAGGGTAGCTGGCCTGTCAATACATCCATAATAGCCGCGTCGCGCACACCAAAGGCAGCCAATAGGGCGCCTTGGCCTACTCACTTATATCCTCCCGTGTAGGTCCTCCAAAACCGAAATTGAGTGAGAGCAGGGAAACCAGGGTATTTTCCGAATTAACGGTCGACTCGAAGCTGTCTCCAAGGCTGTAGGTCAGTGCCAACCGATCGTTCAGGCGATACACGAAGGTCCCGATTGCCTGAAAATCGGAGCGGCCAGCTTTGCGAAACAGCTGGTTGCCTTGCTGATCCCTGCCAGCCGGGATGAGCGCGTTTCCACTTCGTCCCACGGCCTCTATTTGCAAAGAGAAGCGGTCGAAATCTCCCGCAACGGCGATCCCGTAATCAAAATTATGCTCAAATACCTCGGAGGTGGGAAAGTACTCTTTGTAATAACCGGTATTGTAGGTCTCAAAACGGAATACCCCCATGAGCTTCAATCTGCTCATATCATCTTTAAACCGGTAGGAAGGGGTGACCCAAAGTGCATGACGCGGGGCCACCGCCGAGCTGAAGTTATTGGCGGGAAAATTCAGAAAAAATCCATAAGCCACATCCAACGAAAATCCCTGCCGGTTTTTAATATAGGCTTTAAAATTATCAAACACCTGCTGTGCATTCAGCTTCCTGTCCGCTTCCGTCAGGTTCTGGTCCACCATATTCATAAAGGCATCCAAAAACCCATCCACGTCGCTGTTATAGGTCGGAAGTGTGCTACTGTCGGCCAATATGGTGTTAACCTGAGCCTCAATCAGCTGTGTGGAATCCACCATATACAGATCCTCAAGTGCATCCGCTATCACCGGGCGGATGGCCCCGATAAAATCTGACCTGCTCTGGATCTCCGGTTGAAAAACCAGCTGATTGGCCCCGGCCCCGATCCTGGCCTGCACCTTTTGATTTTTCGCTATCTGCCGGCGAAATCGGTCTATTACCTCGCGATCTTTTTTATTCCCAATATAAAGGGTGGTGCGGTATCCAGCGCTTAACCCGCTGGTGGCAGTACTGTCTGCAAGACGAAAATTCTGGGTCGTGGCCATCGAAAAAGAGGAATTTCGCACTATTTGACCGCTCCAGACATTTTGCGGGTAGAGATATTCTTCGATGCTCAGGCTGTGGTCACTGGCCCAGTACGGGGTGAACTCGATACCAAAATCGTTAGGCAGGACTGTTTCGCCCCTGCTGTTGAGAAAATTGGAAAAAAGAGCTGCTTCCAGGGCGCTATAGGATTTGGGAGAGAGCACGGACTGGGGCTGCACACCAATTAATGCCGAGGCTGGAGAGCTCGGGGCGGTTATATCCTCAAGACGATCTTGTGCAAATGCAACCGATGCCAAACAACTAATGACCAGAACAAAGACAAGACGTCTCATTTGTTGGGAAATTTAATTGCCAGTACAATGTAGGGACGCTCCTCTTCCGACTTTTCATTCGAGTGCTCAACAATCAGCTTGTCATTGATTTTATAGTTGATTCGAACATGATCCTCTTCGGGTACAGGATTTGCCACATCTGAAAAACAGATCGTCTGGGTATCGCGCAGGTCCATCCCCTTGCCAAGGAGCCTTGTACCTTCTCCCTCAATTTCGGGATCATTGTCCCCGGGCGTATTTATCACGGTTTGCACCATGTTTCCGTCGGAAACGAACTCCACTGTAAGCTGCACATCCTCATCATCTGCAACCGGAAATTCCAGGTCTTTATAGCGATAGGTTTTACGCATACTTACTTAGGTTGGGTTGCGGTATCTTTTCCTTTTGTAATCTCATTCTTGAGGTTGATCACTCTCTTCAACAGGTCGAACCAAAATGGAGCTCCAAGACTGATCGCTACGGCTGTTACGGCCCAGCCGATCACCCGTAACACCCAATCCCAAAATCCGGTATTGCCGGACAGGTTTCCCCATCCCAGTCCAAGTACTGATGAAACCTGTTCAATATCTTCTTGCACGAGCGCGTGTATCGTTTCATAGCTGCGGTTTATCTGTGCCAGGGTCGGATACGCGGCATTAACAGAGTCGACGCAAGCCGCGGTGTTACCACAATGCTCGTACTGGCTCCGCAGGAAATCACGGATGGCATGACCGTTTTCGAGGGTATCGCTGGTAATTGCTGTGGTTCCGGAGGTATCTGTGACAGTGACCTCTACAACCACGCCCTCTTCCAGGTTGTGAGACTCAATAAATCCCTGGGCCTGCTGCACAACCGCTCTCCTCGTTTCCGGATTATTGGCCAGTGTCTTAAAAATTGAAATGGAATCAACATTGAAACCCGCGGCGGTCAGAAATCCCAGCGCCAGCAATACATACCGAAGTTTTTGCTTGTACCATTCGCTGGTATACGCCATAATTTCATTGAACCAGTCTTCAATCTCATTGCGGAGGACCTCAATCTCTCCATCGGCCCGTTTATATATTTTTTCCAAAAACGGCGCTTGCCTGAACAGCTCGTCCCGCTGCTTCTTATCCCGGATAATCTCTATCAGGGTATCGGCGAATGTAGTTGGAGAAATTTCTGAGGGGTAGGCGTTGTTGGTAATTTTCTTCTTCAGGTCATCGCCCCTGACGTCAATATCTCTTGAAAACTTTGTCCTGATCCACAAATAAATTCCCCAAAAAGGGGTGCCATAAAAAAAGCTCGAACGGTATTTGGTCTTGTTGATCTTCGGGTTCTCGTAAAATTGATCGCGCAGGGCTTTCCCGATCATCCGTTCTATTGAAAAACGCAGCTCTTTGCCCCGTATCTTCAGGAACTGGTTGATGATTTCATTCACAATGCTCACAAACAAGCTGAAGAGCAGGTATACAAATATAAGACCGATGACGACCTCGAGAGCTTCTATCCCAAACATAATCCCTGCAGTTAAATAATATTGAAGATGAGTCTAAGTACTGAGTCAGGACAGATGTGCTGCTTTAATCAAACATTCCCATCTGCCCAGCAGATCTAAAAGGATAATTATCAACTACTTAAATCACAACTACATTTTACCCGAACCCCTTTTTTCGCGCATTCTAAATTTTCATATTGGGATTTGCGGTGTTCTGATTTGGCCCCGTATTAACTCTGGAAAATCCCTTGTTTTTCAACAACCTGTTTTCATCAACTTGAAGTAAAAATTGAAGGATTATATCATTATTATTGTACCGTAAAATTAACGCTTAATACAGGTTATGATACAAAAAGCACGAGAGGCGCTGACCAACATTTTCGGATTTAAGGATTTTCGTCCCCTGCAGGAGGAGGTTATCGATCACGTGTTACAAAAGAACGATGCCCTTGTGGTCATGCCCACCGGCGGGGGGAAATCGCTGTGTTACCAGATTCCCGCCCTTATCTTTGACGGCCTCACTATTGTTGTCTCTCCCCTGATCTCGCTGATGAAGGACCAGGTGGAACAACTCGAGCAGTTCAATATTAATGCCGTATACCTGAACAGTACACTCGCACCCCGGGAATACCGTCATAATATCAATTTATTAAAGCGTGGCGAGGTCTCCATGCTCTACCTGGCCCCTGAAACACTGATGCTCGAGCGCACCATGCGACTGCTCGAAACGCTCGAGATCGCGTGTTTCACCATTGACGAAGCCCACTGCATCTCCGAATGGGGGCACGATTTCAGGCCGGAATACCGGCAGCTGGCCGATGTGCGCACCAACTTTCCGAATGCAGTAACGATTGCCCTTACAGCTACAGCGACGCCCCGCGTGCAGCAGGATATCAAGGCTACCTTGCAGCTCAAGGAGACAGAGACCTTCATCGCCAGCTTCAACAGGGCCAACCTGTTCCTGGAAATCCGTGACAAGTATCGGCCGCTGGAGCAGGTCCTGGACTTCCTGGAGAACCACAAAAAGCAGTCGGGCATCATCTACTGCTTCTCCCGCCGCCAGGTTGACGAGCTGGCGGGTGACCTGGAGCATGAAGGATACTCGGTCCGCCCGTATCACGCGGGGCTTGCCGAACATGAACGAAGTCGCCACCAGGAGGCCTTTATCCGGGATGATGTGAATATCATAGTGGCGACGGTGGCTTTTGGGATGGGGATTAACAAGCCGGATGTCCGCTTTGTCATCCACCACGACATGCCCCAAAATATTGAATCCTATTACCAGCAGATCGGGCGGGCGGGTCGCGACGGCCTGCGCGCCGACTGCCTGATGCTGTTCAGCTATTCTGATATCAATAAAATAAAGTACTTCATCGACCAGAAAAGCGGCAAGGAACAGCGGGTGGCACGCCGGCACCTGAACGCCCTGCTCCAGTTTATTGAAAACAACGCGTGCCGTCGTATTCCGCTAATGGATTATTTTGGAGAAACCTATCCCTCCGACAGCTGTGACATGTGTGACAACTGTGTCGGCGATGTCCGGGAGGTGGAGGACCTGACAGTACCGGCTCAGAAATTTCTCTCTTGTGTGGTCCGCACCGAACAACTATTCGGAGCCAGCCATATCGCCAATATATTGCGCGGATCAAACGCCAGGAAAGTAAAAGAACACGGCCACCAGCAACTTTCCACGCATGGTATTGGCCGGGAATACTCCAAAAAACAGTGGAGCAAGCTGGCACAGCAGCTCGTTATCCACGGGTACCTCAGGCGCGATCCCGAATACGGGAGCCTCAAACTTACACAGGAGGGTGTCAATCTGCTCAAGGGAGAGGCTACCCTGTACGGCCGGGTTAAAACCCAACAGCCTGATCGCCCTGACCGGTCGTCGGGCAAAACTGTACCGGCGGATCAACTGGACTACGATGAAGAACTGTTCCAGCTGCTGAGAAAAAAACGAAAGGAACTTGCTGACGAAGACGATGTCCCCCCCTATATCATTTTTCCCGATACCACGCTCATAGAGATGGCTCACTACTTTCCGCAGGGAGAACAAAACATGCGGAAAATTCACGGTGTCGGTTCCGCTAAATTGAAAAAATATGGGGATATATTCAGTAAAATTATTGAAGCCTACTGTGACGAAAAGGGAATCCGGGAAAAACCGAAATCCTCAGGCAGTACGAACAGAACCGATCGTTCGGGGCGAACCGGCCGTAAACGTCACCATGAAGTTGGCGATGCCTATAACAAAGGGAAGTCGATTCCCTCACTTATGAATTCGTATGACGTCAAACTTTCTACTATTCTGAACAACCTGCGAAAATACGCTTCTGAAGGGCATGCACTGCGTTCCGACGGACTCCTTGAAATCACGGAACTGGACGAGCAGCAGATCAGCGAGGTAATGGAGGCGTACAGCACCGTGGGTACCGAACTGTTGCGCCCGGTTCATGATGAATTGAACGGCAACATAAGCTACAAAGAACTCAAGATTATAAGACTTTATTACCTGGCAACAACGGGATAAAATCGGCAGTGACGCCTGCCGCGACAGAATCATCGCAATAGGGCCTTGAAAAGAACCTTTTTTTGCAGTCAAAAAAATTGCATTGAGTCCCGGGCATTCGCCGGACGAGCAAACCAGTCGTTTTGACGAGTTACCCCGCGGGCAGTCTCAATCCCATTCAAAGGAAAAATGATGCGTTTCTGTCAAATATTTACGATTTTTTAAAAAAGTTAAAAAACACTTATCTGTTCCATGAATAAGAGCATCTTGTCCAGAAATAATGTTCATGTTTCAGGAGAGGGTGACCAGCCAATGATATTTGGCAATGGATTCGGCTGTGATCAGCATATGTGGCGCTACATCGTCCCCGATTTTCAGCAAAACTACCGAACTATCTTATTTGACTATGTGGGTTCCGGCGATTCTGATGTTGAGGCCTACAACTCTGAACGGTACAGTTCTCTTGGTGGATATTCACGTGATCTCATAGAGATAATGGATGCGATGAAACTTGATGACATCATCTTTGTCGGGCACTCGGTCAGCTGTATGATCGGTATGCTCGCTGCCATCCAGCGACCCGAACGGTTTCACCGGCTTATAATGATTGGGCCGTCAGCCTGTTACCTCAACGATCCTCCGGACTACCACGGCGGGTTTGATCGCGAAACCATAGAAGAACTGCTCAACCTGATGGAGAAAAACTACATTGGATGGGCCACCACATTCGCACCGGAGGTTATGAAAAACCGGGATCGTCCTGAACTGTCGGAAGAGTTGAAAGAAAACTTCTGCAGCACCGACCCGCTGATTGCCCGCGAGTTTGCGGAAGTCACCTTTCTGTCAGACAATCGCGATGACCTGGAAAACTGCACGATTCCCACACTCCTTATCCAATGCGCCGATGACGCCATCGCCCCGGTAGAAGCGGGCAAATTTATCCACAAAAAAATTCCCTACAGCAGCTTTGACCTGCTTCCGGTGAGCGGGCATTGTCCGCACCTGAGTCATCCCTCCAAGACAATCGAGTCGATTAATCGCTATTTGAATTCCGAAACCGATTAAATGTGAAAAATATGATAGACAACATACCGGGTGGTTTTTTGGCGCTTGATGACGAAGGAATTATAAAAGCGGTGAATGAGAGATCCTGTACCCTGACTGGATACAAGAAAACAGAGTTGATCAATTCGCATGTCAAACGGATCCTCACCCCCGGTTCAACGATTTTTTTCCAAACACATCTATACCCGCTTATCAAAATAGAGCACCATGCAAAGGAGATCTACCTTTCCCTGCTCTCGGCAGAGAAGGAGAAGATTCCTGTACTGGTCAACGCCGAGAAAAAGGATGTTGAAGACGGTTCGTCGCTCTATTGCTGCCTGGTACTGCCGGTGGAACGGCGCTCCGAGTATGAGGACCAGCTTCTACATGCCAAAAAGAAGGCCGAAAAGAAGAGTGAGCAGAAGGAGAGGTTTCTCTCCATGATATCTCATGAACTCCGGACTCCCCTCAACACGATTCTGGGAATGGTGGATTTGCTGAGTGAAGAGCTGAACGGGAATGCCGGGAATGAGGAGCGAGAATATCTGAGTCTTATTAAGAGTGCCGGCAAAAACCTGGGGCGACTGGCTGACGACATCCTCAATTTTGCCAAGCTTGAGACCGGTTATTTTGAAATAGCCAAAGAGCCTTTCTCCCTGGAGGAAGCAATAATAAAGGCATACATGATGGCCATGCGCAAAGCCGATGAAAAAGGAATTAAATTAATTCGTCATCAGAAAACGGAACTCACAGTACATGCTGATGCCGACCGCCTGCAACAAATATTGTTGAACCTGCTTTATAATGCGATAAAGTTCACCGACAGAGGGGGAATCGTTCAGTTGCATACGGATCAGGATGATCAATTTGCATATATCTATGTTAAAGACAACGGCATCGGCATGAGTGCCGATAAGCAGGACCGTATTTTTGATCCTTTTGTACAGATAGAGCATAACAGCCACACGGGCAACGACAGCGGATTCGGGCTGGGGCTGCCCATCAGCCGGAAGCTAGCCAGGCTGATGGGAGGCGATTTACAGGTCGAGAGTACACCGGGACGCGGCTCCGTTTTCACGGTACGCCTGCCAATTGCCGAGTCTCCCGCCAGCTGAACCCAATTTGTCAAAAACAGCAACCCCTCGCTGAAATAGGGTAATAAGCCTGATGGATTTCCCGGCAGTTAAAACCTTCAGGCTGCAACCATCACTTCCCCGATTGGAAAGACCGGGTTTCAGGAAAATACCAATCTTTACCAGAGGGCTTTGCAAAACCCTCAACCCTCGTTCTGAGGGAGTTGTACTCCCATTCAAAAGGGTAATAAAGTCGGTGGTACCACCTCCCAGCAAAATAGCAGGCTCTCCAAAGGTCCCTACCATCAGTCCAGGTAGTCGACACATCGGCAGCTGTGGATTCCTTTTGCTACTTTGCTCACATCTCAGGAGATCTTTTCTTATCATTAAACCAAATTTCTCAACTGCTTCGAATATCAGTTAGACAGCATGAAAAAAAATATCCTGATAGCTTTTGGCGGCGTTTCTCCTGAACACGAGGTATCCGTTTTAAGTGCCATGCAGGCGATATCTGCGCTGGAGGATACCAGCTACTCGTTACTTCCACTTTATATCACCAAAAGCGGGCGCTGGCTGACCGGTGAATACCTGCTGGACCTGGAACACTACCAGGAACTTGATACACTGAAGGAAAAGGCCATACCGTGCACTTTTTCCCACAACGAAATGGGGAAACCGGTACTGCTGGAAACCAAAAAACGGGGACTGTTCTCCTCTCCCCGGGAGCACTCCATCTACGCTGTGCTTCCTGCTTTTCATGGGTCAGAGGGTGAAAACGGCGCATTCCAGGGGACCTGCGAAATGTACAACCTGCCTTTTGCCGGCAGTGGGGTACTGGCTTCCAGCCTGGGAATGAACAAAGTAAAAGCCAAGGAGCTCTGCAGCGCGCACGACATCCCCGTAGTGGAAAGTGTTCACTTTTTTGAATCGCAGTGGGAGGCCGGACAAAAGGAGCTGCTTGCAGAAATTGATTCGATCGGATACCCCGTCATTGTAAAGCCGGTCAACCTGGGCAGCAGTATCGGGGTGAAGCGAGCGGACGATCGCGACTCTCTCATCGAAGCGGTGGAGACCGCCTTCCGCTATGATGCCAATCTGCTGGTAGAGAAGGCGATATCGCCCCTGATGGAGATCAACTGTGCCGTGCTTGGCGATCCGGAAGAGGCCCGGCCCAGCGTGTGCGAACGTCCTCTCGGAAAAGAGGAGACCCTTTCTTTCAGGGACAAGTACCAAAATGAAAACGGCGGCGGCAAAGGCATGGCTTCAGCTGACCGTGTTATTCCCGCCGACATCCCGGACAAGCTCACGGAGCAGATACAGCAGATGTCGCTCTCCATCTTCAGGGCATTCCGCGCCGCCGGCGTGGCCCGGCTCGACTTCCTGGTGAATGCCGAAACCCACGAGGTCTTTTTCAATGAAATAAACACTATTCCTGGTTCTTTCTCTTTCTATCTCTGGGAGGAATCCGGTATCTCAATCCGCGATCTGATGCTGCAGCTTATTGAAATTGCGCGCAGGCAGCATCAGCGAAAGATCGGCCGGGTGCGCAGCTACGAAACGAACTTGTTAAGCCAAAAGGCCGTTCAAGGCATCAAAGGGCTGAAGGGAAAACAAAAAAATGGCGAAACTTAACATGACGTTGCCACAACTTTTCGCGGCAGTCCGGGTTAACATTCAGAGGCTTTGACCATTCGGGAAACTTGATTAAAATTAAAGATTTACGTCAAAAAAGGATGTAGCATCCGCCCCTGAAGGTATGCCCCATAATTATCATTCATAAAACTATCTTAATGAAAACGTTATTCTATTCTCTGATCTTCGGAGTCATATTGGGACTCATGCTTCACGGTTGCGCCAAGCAGCCTGAAACGATTGTCATCGAGGATTCTCCGGAATCTCCGCAGGCTCCGCCAGCCCCCGATACCGCGGTTTCTCCCATCGAGACTGCGGATTTCAGGCAACTCATCCTCGGCGAAATACACCCGGTCCCCACCCTCGATCCCCTCTTTGCCGATAACAACAGCGCAAAAAGGACCCTGCAGCTCCTGTATGAGGGATTGGTCCGATATGACCGGGATGGAGAGATTGTTCCCGCCGCGGCCAAGCGGTGGTCGGTTGGCGGCGACTCCCTTTCCTACGTGATCACACTTCGCAACGATCTTTACTATCACGACAGCGATATCTTCAGCAGTGGGCTGGGGCGTAAAGTAGTGGCCGGGGATGTAAAATTTGCCTTCGAACGGATGGCAAGGAACGGGGTTCCCTCCGATGCTGCAGAACTTTTCATGGCAATTGAAGGCTTTCAGCCCTATTTCCAGGAACAGCACAATGTACTCAACCCCGCCTACCGGCAAATCAGCAGCGTCAGCGGCATCCAGGCACCCAACGATACCACGGTGGCGTTCGTACTGGATGAGCGGGATCCGCATTTCCTGCAAAAGATGGCCTCTCCCTACGCCTCGGTCTACCCCAGCGAAGCAGTGGCAGAAAATCCACTCGATTTCACGCCCGTTGGATCGGGTCCGTTTGAACTCTCGCAGCAGGTGGGAGACTCGGTCTATATATTTTCGGAGTTTGAGAATTACCCGCGGCCGGGCGGCGACCCTTCGTCACTGGATCGGGTAGATGTGGTTATTGAGCAGAATGAATCGAACCTCCTGAAGGCACTGGCGGCGGGCGACATCCATGCCATCCCGGAACTTGGCCCCCAGATCATCCGCAATATACTCACCCCGCAGGGCGAATTATCCCCGGCATATTCGACCGATTATATCTTTTCCACACCGGGCGGATTCACGACCTACAGCCTGCTTCATAATCCCGCTTCTTCCGTTTCCCGTTCGGGAGTTCGGTCCATATTCAGCAGAGTAGACCCTGCACCGCTGAGTCAGAATATTCCCGCTGACATCGTGCAAGTGGAAACTGTTCCTGATTCGGTTTCGGTACCTTCCGCCGAGCAACCTTCCACAATCTACAGCACCTTTTGGACAGATCCGTTTCAGCGCTGGTTTTTGCAACAGCTTTCAACCCAGTGGCGCGGGCAGCCCAAGCTACAGATCGTCAATATTCGCACCCCAAGCAAGCACACCGCGCTCTATACGAGCTCTTTTGTCCCTTTTTATCCCGGCCACTCGGCTATGATCAACTCAAATATGCTGGTAAAATACACAGTCAAACAGGCAACATTGTCGATCAATGAAATTGAGGATCTCCGGTTTAACCGTTATCCTTGGTGGATTAATGTCAGAACGGTCGATATGCCTGGAATTGACGAGCTATAAGAAGAACATGGACCTGATTTCAACTTTGTTATTATGAAACTGGCTGTTATAGCTAATCCGCAAAAATATTCAGTTAAGGACCCCTTTCTTGCCGCCCTCGACTGGGCCGACAGGCAGGGCGTCAAGATCTATTTTAACAGTGATCTGAACTCTCTCTATGACGCGTCGACTCATGAGTCGGCCGTAGTGGTAAATTCGGAAGAGGAAGCGATCAACCAGGCCGATATCATCGTTGCCATGGGGGGAGACGGAACCATGCTGTACACCGCCCGGCTTATGAAAAACATCCAAAAACCGATTCTCGGCGTAAACAGCGGTAGACTGGGATTCATGGCCAACACACAAAAAGAGAACCTGCCGCGGGCGCTGGAGAGCATCCGGGACAGCAACTACCGGATTGACAAGCGACACCTGCTGCAGGCTGAAGATGGAAACGGGCACATCTATCACGCACTGAACGAATTTCTTTTTTCAAAGCGCGACTCCACCTCAATGATCACCGTTGAAGCCGAATACGACAACATGTTTATCAACACGTACTGGGCTGACGGACTTATTGTGGCATCTCCCACCGGGTCAACCGCGTATAATCTCTCTTCCGGGGGACCCATCGTAATGCCCAACACCGATGTAATGGTACTCACCCCCATCAACCCACACACGCTCACCACACGCCCGCTGGTGCTGCCCTCCGACAAATCGCTCAGGATAACCGTCGAAAAACAACAGCATGAAGTTCTGTTTTCTTATGACGGCAAAATTTATGAAATTCAAGACTATCCATTTCAGGTAGCGATAAAACGCTCCAATTTTACCATTGATCTTATTGAACTACCTGATCAAAGCTATTTTGAAACGCTCCGCAATAAACTGATGTGGGGAATGGACTCGAGAAAACGATATTAATTTTGTCCGGTATATTTTGAATGTAGCGAAACAATCGTTTACACCGCTTTTGATTACCAACGTTCAATATTAATTACAAATTTAACATCCAAATTTAATATTCATGAAAGTAACTGTAGTAGGTGCTGGCGGAAATGTCGGTTCAACCGTATCGATGGCCATAGCTCAACGCGATTTCGCCAAAGAAGTGGTAATGGTCGATATCGTCCAGGAAAAAAACGGCGACAAGATCTACCCCTCCAAGGGGCGGGCGCTGGATCAGTGGGAATCGGCCCCGATCCATAAATTTGATACCAGGCTAACCGGAACGGTCGATTATGAGGATACGGCCGACTCCGACGTCTGCGTCATTACCGCCGGGGTTCCCCGCCGGCCCGGCATGAGCCGCGATGACCTGCTGGAAACCAACGCCAATATTGTACAGAGCGTGGTGGAGCAGCTTGTTGAGCACTCGCCAGACACCATTCTGATTATTGTCTCCAACCCATTGGATGTGATGGCACAGGTCGCCCTCGAAACCAGTGGATTTCCCTCCAACCGCGTGATGGGGATGGCCGGCATCCTTGACACCGCCCGCTTCCGCGCCTTCTTGGCCGAGGAGATCGAGGTCTCTCCCAAAGACATCCAGGCGCTGCTGCTCGGCGGACACGGCGACACCATGGTGCCTCTGCCCCGCTTCACCACGGTTTCCGGCATGCCGATCACCCATTTTATCGATGATAATCGCCTGGAAGAAATTGTGGAACGCACAAAGAAAGGTGGAGGTGAGCTGGTCAACCTGATGGGAACCTCTGCATGGTACGCCCCCGGTGCTGCTGCCGCACAGATGGTGGAAGCCATTATGCTGGACCAAAATCGCGTATTCCCCTGCGCTGCATACCTGAACGGCGAATACGGGCAGGAAGAGCTGTTTTTAGGCGTTCCCGTCAAGCTTGGTCACGGGGGAATTAAAGAGATAATTGAGGTTGATTTAAACGAAGAAGAACAACAACTTTTGGATACATCAGCAGATCACGTGCATTCTGTGCTCAGTGATTTCCGAAAGCTGATGTCCAGTTAATCAATCGCAATAAAAATGAAGAACCAGGCTTCTTCACTACTTGCATTTGCAGAAAGGCTCTGTCGATCATAGCAGAGCCTTTTTGCTTTATAGGGCTTCCTCAAAAAGTCACGAAACTCTTTTTCATTTTTGCACATCCAAAAAATGAAAAAATCGCCGCCGGTGGGAATTAGGAATGTAGAACAAGAAATAACGAATTTCGGAGGAGAGGTCGTACCAACGGGTATAGCACCACGTTCTAAACCGTAAGAATTTCTCTCTGACGAAAGGCCGGACTTGAAAAGGACACCCTGTCTTTCCCGGCTTCGAATGGGGCGTGGAAGCCGAAGCAGGCGGGTGTGGATAAGCAAGACCGGTGTTGGAGCCACCTTGCCTGGTCAGGACATTGCTCTTCTCACTTACCTTACCAATTTCAACCCGTTTAAGCAGGAACTTCTGGGCTTGAAACTGCTGATGAGGCCTACTGCTCACTCATTTTATTGAAAAGGTAGTCCTGGAAACTCAACACTTTCACCCCTTGTGGAATCTGCACCATCGCCCTGGCAATATCAGATTGTTCAATTTCCTGTATTTCAGTAACCTGACGAAGCTCCCCGGACTCATATCCTTCAATACGCATCGGGAAGTATCCATCCCTGAAAATTAAGTCCGTTGAAAACTGGTCGCCCATCATATCCAGGTCAGTATTTCCCCACGGTTCAGCCAGCATTCCCCAATGTATATTCAGCTCATTGGTCATCCACACCTCTGCATGCGCATTGGGATCTTCCTGGTCGGTAAAAATAAATTTTTCACAGCTGTAGCCGTTCACATTTTGGGTCTCCCCGGTTCTTTCATATTCAACCTCCTGGTCCACATCCGGGGTTTGTCCGGCAGCATTTCCATTGCTGAACATATTCATCATGGCGCTTATATCCTGCTTGGAAATCTTTAATGCCGACTGCTCTCCGGTTAAGAACACAAAATCCTCAAAATCCAGCCGCACCAGTACCCCTTCAGTCTGAATAGAGCCGCCAAAACTGTATTGGTTTTCCCCTTCCAGCAAAATGCGGTCGTTCGTAACATACATGGAGAACTGGTCATTCTGGCTCTGCGAACCATCAGGGGTAACCTCGTAACTGTTAAATACGATTTTTCCCTCGAACTGCGCCGCCGCGGGTACACTAAAGACTGCAAGCAATACTGCGATTCCAACCGAAACACCGAATTTTTTTATCATAACCGGACCTTTCTAAAAAAATTTTAAGTATGAGCCTTAAAAGTACAAAAGTTTACAAATGGTTGTACCCCAAATATAACGCTGTGTTTCAATATACTGGTATAAAAAAAGTGCGATGCTCGTTATTGTGCATCGCACATGCCAAAATATAAATGTTGAATTATACGCCTACGCGGGCTGGAGCGCATCGGATTCAACATTTACTTTTCGAATCCAGCCCCCCGCCACTACGTCATCATCTTCGTAGCAAACCACGGCCTGGCCCGGTGTAATCGCCTCACGACCCGCGGGAAAATGGACTTCCATCTCGTTGTCATTAATCTGTGTGAGATGACCAATCGCCCCGTCATCATTATACCGGATAGCGCCGGTGATTTCCATGCCACCTTCCGGAATACGATCATATTTTACCAGGTTCAGCTCTCCGGCACGGCAGGTTGTACTAATCAAATCCTTCTTGCGGCCAATCGTGATTACATTTTGATCCGCATCGATATCGGTAACATAGACCGGGTATCCCATTGCCAGGTCGAGTCCACGTCGCTGACCGATGGTATAAAAAGGATAGCCTTTGTGCCGGCCAACGACTTCCCCATCCTGGTCTACAATTTTTCCGGGCCCAATTCGGTCATCCAGGTCCTCCACCCGGTCGCGCAAAAAGCGATGGTAATCATCATCCGGGATGAAACAGATCTCGTAAGAATCCGGTTTTCCGGCCACTTTAGTGAGCCCGAACTCTTCCGCCAGATCCCGGATTTCCGTTTTTTCATAATTGCCGAGTGGAAAAATCGTGCGCTTCAGATGCTTCTGGGCCACGCCCCAAAGGGCATACGACTGATCTTTTCGGGGATCTTTACCCCGCGAGATAACATACCGGCTGTTTTCTTCCCGAACATTGGCATAATGACCAGTGGCGATATAGTCACAACCCAGGTTATCTGCCCGGCGCAACAGGGCAGCCCATTTTATATGCGTGTTGCAAAGCACACAGGGATTAGGGGTACGCCCCCCCATATAGTCATCCACAAACCGGTCAATTACCCAGTCACCGAACTCGTCGCGGATATCCACAATAAAATGCTTGAACCCGTGCTTGACCGCTATCTGGCGGGCGTCGTTCATCGACTCGAGCGTGCAGCAGCCGGTTTCCTTGTCCGACTTGCCGCCTACGCGGGAATAGTCCCACGTTTTCATGGTAATGCCGATTACATCGTATCCCTGTTCTTTGAGCATTACAGCCGTTACAGAGGAGTCAACCCCCCCGCTCATTGCCACTAATACTCGTCCTTTTGAGTTCATGGATCTAACACTTGATAATTATTTCGATTCGAAAACTATTAAAGATAAGAGTTTTTTATGTAAATAGTGTGAAGCGGATTATCCGGTTTTGGACTTCCAAACGGATGCCATCCCGGTTCATTGTTTCAGGCGTAAAAAACTGCTCATCTGACAATATTATTCACACTGTCTCCACGTCGATATCTCCCGGAAAATAATCTTTGACCGGTCACTAAGAACGGCAACAAGAAGTAAAGGGGCCTTTGCAAAACCTTCGATTTTGTTGGGAGGTAGTTGTACTACCGACCTTGGCTACCTCTAAAACGGGAGTACAACTCCCTCAGAACGAGGGATTGAGGGTTTTGCAAAGCCCTCGCAAAGTCAGCAATACAAGGAAGGATACCCGCTTCCCCTCCCCCGGGTCTGGGAAAAAGTTGTGATATTGAAAAATCACATATACAGGTAGGGCTTCCAATCTTCCTGAACACCTCCGAGGATCGATTGGAGAAACGTGATATGTACAGGGCGAAACGGCTTCTTTTTGAGTGGCATGCCGGCTTCTTCCGGCGTTCGATTGCCTTTGCGGACGTTGCATTCATCGCAGGCCGTTACAAGGTTTTCCCACGTATCTTTTCCGCCGCGACTCTTCGGCATCACATGATCAATAGTCAGATTCTTTCCCACCCCGCAGTACTGGCACTTGTTGCGATCTCGCTTCATGATATTTCTGCGGGAGAGCACAATCTTGTTGTAGGGGAGATTAATATAACGACGCAGCCGAATCACCGATGGATAGGAGTATTCCTCTGATACTGTACGTATCGTGCGATCAGGATAGTCGTGTACCATTTCTGCCTTTTCCATGAAAAGGAGTTTGACTGATCGTTGTACCGAGCATACACTCAGGGGCTGATAGTCCTGATTTAGTACCAAAACATTAGCGTCCATAGGTATCTTGTATTTATTTAATCATGCAAATGCTTTTGGCCTGACATACATTGGGATCAATTTTATATTCAGATGGTAAAATCAACATCATATTTTCCTAAAATGCAACAAAAAATGACACTTGGGGCGTTCAAGCGCCCATTAGTCGCCTTTATCTACTCTCTGGAAAGATCAATTAACGGCGAAAAAAGATGCCAACAAGCACGCTGCAAAGCCGGGGGTGCCGTCTTTCAGAAGGCCGGCACACTTTGCCCTGATAAGGCCCCGGGCTTACTGATCTGCATATTTTTTTATACTTTAGGTAGGCCCGGAATATGCAACAATCTCATGCATAATACAGTTATATTCAGTAGCCGGGTTATACAACATATTTCATCGACCGCGAGCTATGCCTCACCAGAAAAAACAGTTTATTCGGCCACTGGAACTGCACCCCGGATATAGTTTCCTGCCAAAGTTTCCACTCACTACCCTGGAACAGGCCCCGGCTTTCATCCCAAAACCGAAGATTTTTTAATCACAAATATGACAAAACAAA
This sequence comes from Halalkalibaculum sp. DA384, assembly GCF_043951955.1. Classification (NCBI taxonomy): domain Bacteria; kingdom Pseudomonadati; phylum Balneolota; class Balneolia; order Balneolales; family Balneolaceae; genus Halalkalibaculum; species Halalkalibaculum sp. DA384. The sequence goes on from NZ_JBINJE010000005.1 coordinate 72,645, forward strand.
CCACCAAATCTCTTACGCTTACCTCCAGTTTTGAACAAGTCAGCAGGGTGGAATCCTTTGTGGATGAATTGCAGGAGTGGATTGGATTCGATCAGGATATGTATGGGAACATATTACTGGCACTTAATGAGGCCGTGACAAACGCGATCGTTCACGGTAATAACGAGGATGAGCAGAAAAATGTATTTATCACAGCTGTCCACGAAGTTCCGAAATTAAAGGTCAGCATACAGGATGAAGGCAAAGGATTTGACCCCAGCTCCCTGCCCGACCCGTTAGAAGATGAAAACCTGCTGAAGGAGGGAGGGCGTGGTGTTTACCTGATGGAACAGTTTGCCGATGAGGTTACCTATTCTGAAGGTGGGACCAGAATTACAATTGAATTTTTGATTGACGAGCAACAGTAAAACCCCGGAGGCGACGCCAAGTCACCACCGGGATTATGACCAAAAGCCGACCTCAATCCAGAGAGTTAATCCATCGTGCAATTTTAAGAGCTTCCTCCTTTGGCACGTTGGTCATGGGCGGCATGGCGGTAGCGTAGTCCGGCCAGTTGGATTGATCCGGGTTATAGATCAGCTCCACCATCTCCTCCGCGCTGTAGTTTCGTTGGGCCACATCCACAAAGGCCGGACCGACCTGGCGCTGATCCCGGTTGTGGCAGGCCGTACAGGTATATTTTGTTAACAGCGGCTTTACCGACTCATAGCTGCTCACATCGGCCTGCTCTCCTGAATCACCTGTGCCGGTTTGGCCGGACTCCGTTCCAGCCTCTTCCGTTGAATTATAGGTACTGACCTCACTCATCGACAGTGCGGGTCCGTCGGGGATGTTTTTCAACGTATAATACCCGGAATTGTGCAGTAACGGGTAGTCCTCCTCTTTATCCCTCACGCCGTCGGCCACCACGAAATGGACATAGTTTTCTCGCAGATTGTCCACTTTCAGGCGAACCGTCCTCGCATCATCCGAAATCCGGACGCCGGTTACCTCCGACTGCTCCTGGTCAACCATCGGGCTGCCATAGACCGGATGATATTTATATATAAAGCTGGAGACCGAATAAGAGGCAAGATCCCGGGCCGTTTCAGGCTCCACCGGCTTCGTGAACTCAATTTCAAATCCATCGGGTGTAGCCCGTATTGTCTTCATCTCAAACGGCACCTGCCCATTCCAAACCAGCCGCTGCAGTCCTTCATCCGCCTCTCCGGCCGATCCCCAGCCCCGGTTGGTCTCTCCCACAAACATCGAGCCGTCATCAGCCCAGGCCATGCGCAGCACCCCCGACTGAAATCCGCTACGGAAGTTAAACACGGCCCCCTGGTAGGTTCCTTTCACCTTTTCAAGTGAAACGCGCATAATTTTACTTTGTCCCTGGTCGCCCACCAGCACCTGTTCTTCAAACGGACCAAAATACCCTTCCGGGATCGGCTGAATATCTGAATTTGAGATGCCCATTATCCCGTGCGGCAGCCAGACTGCGGGTGTTTTGAGGGCCGGGAGTTCATCCTGAAGCTCAAACATCGCTTTATAATTTTCTTCATCCTGGATGTTTTCCGGTTTAATATAATTGCCCTCTTCATCCTTGTTGATACGGGGATCGATATGGCGATAGAGGTCCTCTGCGGTCATCTTCAATGGCGCATTCGGCTTGTCGGTCCACCGCAGTCCGGCGGGGTGCCCAGTAAAATCTCCCTTCTCCACATGCCATATGCCGCCAGAACCGATCCAGTCACCCTGGTTCTCCGCGTAAAAAAGCTCGCCGTCGATCAGTCCGAGTCCCGCGGGAGAACGCATACCGGTTGCCCAGGGCTCCATTTTTCCATCCTCTGAAATACGCATAATCCAGCCTCTCCACGGCACCCGGCTTTCCCCGCGCCACCACTGCTGATCGCCAAAAGCCACATTCGCTGAGACAAAATAGGAACCGTCCGGTGCCACCAGCGGGCCGTAACTGTATTCGTGATAGTGACCAGAAAGCGGCCAGGAATAGACCGTTTCGATGGCGTCAGCTTTTCCATCCATGTCGGTATCTTCCAGGCGCGTGAGCTCCCCCCGCTGGACGCAGTAGAGCGCCCCGTCTTTATATGCCAGCCCCAGAACTTCGTGGAGCCCGGTTGCAAATTTTCGGAAATAGGGCTCTTCACTGGCAGGATTCTCCACCATGAAAATATCACCACGGCGCGTAGCGACCGCCAGGTTGCCGTTGGGCAGCACGGCCATGCCGCCGACCTCCAGCAGATGTTCTTCCGGGCTGACAACATCTGTGATATAGAAATAATCCTCTTCTGCGGGAGGCTCCTGGGCCGAAGCCACGCCGCCGGTTACCAGGCAAAAAAGCAGTACAAATATGAAATAACGTGTATCAGACATAAAATCTCCTCGTATCCTCAGGTTAAAACAGAATGGTATAATGTATCGTCGGGCGGGCCGGCAGTATCAGTTCCTGGTGGCCGTCGATCTCTCTTATAATAACATTATCGGCACCACCCGGACTTTCCAGCTGAATATAATATGACTGGTCATCGACCAGGAACCGGTTCTCCCCTGCCTGTTTTATCGACTCACCAACGCCGATTCTGACATACCTCTGTTCAAGGGGTCCGCTCATGCGAATGGTTCTTTTGAGGCCACCTCCATCGCGTACCGTTTGGATCCGGTCATTAACGGTGGTTCCGAAGACCGTATACGTAAATTCGGGATTGTCATTGTCATCCAGGTTGTATCCGCCGGATTTGAACCCGGTTCCCGTTCTATCCCGTTTCCAGGGGGCTTGCTCATCCTCCATCTTATTTACCGACAATGCTGGTTCCTCCAGCATATACTCAACAGACCCGTTGGGTCTTGATGAGCCGTCGCCCCGGCTATACCACATCGGGGTCACATCCAGGAACTCGCCCCGCCATGCCTGCACGAGGCTGCCGTGATTCAGGTCATATGTATAGTGGAGCTGTTCCAGGCTGCTGACCGATACCGCATGGGTCAGGCGATCTCCTTCCGGGAGGTCCATAAAACTGCGGAGCAGTGGCTTTTCCCTGGCGTGTACATAAATCGGGTTTCGATCACTCTGCCCCGTAAACCGCTGGTCGCTAAGCACATGTTCTCGCAGTCCCTCAGCGGACACCGAAAGTTCAATATTCGGGGTACTCCAGTCTCCTCTGCGAGCATACAGCAACTCAAAAGGGATCTTCCCGCTGTTAAGCTCTGCTCGCCCCTCCGTGTCATCTACCGGTATAACTTGCTGGTCGGCTATGCGCAACAGCCCCGCCCCGCCGGCGACATCGAGTGCAAAATTGTAGCTGCCCGGCTCCTCGATATCGAGCATTCCGGTATACCGCAGCAGGAACTGTTCCGGGAGCACTCCCAGGTGGGCCGTGAGAAGATCGGAGGATCCCGTCCTGTCGACCGTCAATGTATCCAGATCGGGCTCTTCGGTAAACACCCCTTCATAGAGTTGGTAGCGAAGATCCCCGACAGAAGGGGCCGGACGGTTGTATGGGGTGATTTCGACATTGCGAAACGCCACGGGACCGTGGTCGCCCTGGAACCGAAGAGGGCCCTTCGGGACCTCCCCATCCCCGTAGGCACCGGCCGTCGGACCCATAAGTTCGACGTTTTCATGGATCGGAACGCCGTTCAGTTCTGCCCGGAGCAGGCGTGCATTGGCTATTTTGCGTCCATTTTCATCAAAGCGGGGAGCCTGGAAGGATAACTCCAGGTGCTGCCACAACCCCGGGGCCCTGCTTGCATTCTGGCGGGGAGCATACCCCTGCCGTGGACCTTTCGCATCCGCCGGACGCTGGTAAATGCCGCCGTTGTGGGCAGCGGTCGGAACCTTCACCGTCCAGCTGTCATGAAGCTGCAGCTCGTAGCGTCCCTGCAGGTAGATCCCGGAGTTGGATCCCCTGGGCATCATATATTCAAGCGACAGGTCTATATCGCCGTGCTGAAGCCTGGTATACAGATCTTCCCCCTTGTGGGGGTCGCCCGGATTGTTGACCAGGATCCCCTCTCCCCCCGATATCGAGATGGCGTTGTCCTCATCAAGGGAGGCGGTTACCCCCCCGGCTAATTGCCAACTTCCGGCGGGATCCTCAAAATATGACAAGTCATCGAGCAGTACGGTGTTGGAATCCTGTGCATGCACCCCGGTAACAAGGACCATCCACAGGAGTAGTGCGCTCCACGGCAGAAAGCTGAAAGCGTATTTTTTTGTATTCATAAAGTATGCTGTGTATGATTATATGACGATTCTGATCATTGTACCCTATTCCCCATCCATTTTCAAAACACAGGATGCGACCTGTGCACTTATATTATATTCTGTCGATTCATCCCGTAAATGAATTACTGAATGGAGGTAAGGAATGTGTTTTAGACAAATATTAAAAATTTACCCCGGGAAAAGTTATGATATAAGTAACGGTTTGCCAATTGCCACAGTTAATGGCCACCATACCTGCAGAGTTCTTCCAGTCATTGATCGGGCGACTATTGTAGTCGCCCGATCAGTAACCTGAGATAGGTTAATAAATTTCACCTGTGCTTATGAGTAGACGTTTCAAGGATCTCTGTAATGTTACAGGGGATATCCTTTAAAAATGCGATTGGCTGAACAAGCCGACAAGCACTGTACTGCCTGCAGGCGTTATTCAACCAACCGCCACGATTTTTTTCCTGTTCTGGCTACTCAATAATTAGCATTAGTTATACCCGGGATTCTGCTCAAGCGCAGGATTTGTCTGAATTTCATCATCCGGAATGGGATACAGCAGGTGATGCTCTTCGTAGGTCTGTCCCCAGTTGTTGGATGCCCCGACCACATCGACAAACGTGATCTCACCGGGGTTGTTTTCGGAGGTCACGGGGTATTGCCGTGTGCGCTGTATATCAGACCATATCTTGAAGTTCAGCGCCAGCTCACGCAGCCGCTCTTTCCACACTTCTTCCACGAACTGTTGCTCTGAAAGCCCCGAAAGGCTTGCAACAATCGTGCTCCTGTCGGTTTGCCAGTAGGCGCGATCTCTCACATCGGCCAGGTACTGTACCGCCTCGCTGGTAACTCCCTCGGAACGGGCAATGGCCTCTGCAGCGATCAGCAGAACTTCCGCATAGCGATACACCCGGATATCCCGGCTTCCCCGCCCGGTTTCGAAGAGTGCTTCCTCTTCATACCAGAGGTAGGGGGCCCATTCTCCAAAATCAAACTGTTCGCCTTCCCGCTCCAGCGAGGTGTAGTACAGCTGTTTTTCCTGAATGCGCAGATCCATATTCGGATCATACATCCATGAAAACTCCTCTATAGGGCGGTATGCATTCAATGTCCGGCCGTAGCTGATTCCGGGAGGACGAATAACGCCGGGTACCGTTATCCTCGGGTTGTCGTTGGGATCGATGTCGGCATTATATTCGATGCCGTATACGAACTCGTCATCCGTATCGGAGATCCGGAACTTGTTATAGGCACTCTCTTCAGGCGTGGACCCGTGTTCCAGCAACCTGTGCTGGCCCGACTGAATCACCGAACGCGCCGCATCAGCTGCATTTCCATAGTTGTCAGCCTGCAGCGGGAATCCCGACATCTGAAGATATACATCGGCCAGAAGCGTCTGGACTGCTCCCTGCGTTACCCGATAGTTGTTTTCCGGGAAAGGGACGTTGGCAAGCCCCCCGTTGTTGACAGCCCAGTTCAGGTCTTCAACGATCTGTTCATAAACCGCAGATGAAGGATCGCGCTCCACTTCAATACCTTCAAGACTTTCGGTAGGCTCGGTAATCAGCGGCACATCGCCGAAAAACTTGACCAGGGCAAAATAATTGAGGGCCCTGAAAAAACGCGCCTCCGCCAGCAGCCTGTTTTTCTCATCCTGGGCCATTCCCTCCATATCGGGAATGTATTTCAGAGCGGTATTGGCTCTGCCGATGACATCATAATGCCCGGACCACCAGCCGTCGAAAAACTGGTTCAGCACTTCGGGATCGACCTGCAGATCCTGGGCAACCTGCCCCTGGATCCGCTCGCCTTTACCCTCGTTGTCAAAGTAGCCCGACATGTAGCCTCCCATCATCACATCGGCTCCTCCAAATCCGCCAGAGTCGTAAAAGCCGGCTCCCTGGCCGTCTCTGTACAGTCCGTTAACCAGACCTCTGGCACCTTCGGGCGTATTCAACAGCTGATCTACTGATATCTCATCCTTCGGCACCTCCGTCAGGAAATCATCACACGAATTCAACGCCAAAAAACTCAGTACAAGAATGAAAACTAACTTTTTCATAATGTTAAAATCTGTTTTTAAAAATGAGTATTTAGAATCTGAAGTTTACCCCAAGGGTAAAGGTGCGGGGCTTCGGATACTGGTAGAAAAAGATGTTCTGCGTATTCGGGTTGCCCTGCCAGGATGATCCCTCCGGATCATGTCCCTTGAAGTCGGGATGATGGATTACAAACGCGTTTTGTACGCTGGCTGTAACGCGCATATCCTGTATCCCGAACCTACTGATCAGATTCTGGTCAAGATTGTATCCGACCGAAAACAGGTTTCCTCGAATATAGGACCCGTCCACAATCCAGTGGCTGTCGGCCTGCGTGTTCTGCCCGGAAAGCGGCTGATGACGAATGCGCTGAATGGGCGTATCCTGGTTGTCTACTGTCCAGGCTTCATACAGCTGCGTGGCGATTCCGTTGGTCAGCGCCTGCCGATCTTCGGCGGTATGCAGGAATTGCTGCATGATCTCACTTCCATAGACGAACTGGATATCGGCGGTGAAATCGAAGTTTTTATAGCTGAACCGGTTGATAAAACTTCCCGTCCAGTCCGGCATTCCATGCCCGATAATCTGGCGATCTTCGGAACGCTTTGCTTCCCCGGGAATACGGCCTCGTGCAGCCGCTTCCGCCGCCTCATCGGTATTCCAGGTACCAAAGCGCTGGAATCCGTAGAAAGTACCGATCGGTTCCCCAACCCGGAGTATCGTCTGGCTGCCTGATACCCAGTTGGGTCCGGGGAAGATATCCTCATCTTCTGCACCCAGGCTTTCGACGCGGTTCACATTATAGTTGAAATTGAGGGTGGTCTCCCAGAAAAAGTCGTTGGACCGAACGTTCCGGGTGGTCATCATGAAGTCGACCCCTTGGTTGGAGACCGATCCTATATTGTCCAATACCACGTCGAAACCGGTAGTTGACGGAATCGGGCGATTCAGCAACAGGTCTTCGGTGTCCTTGTAGTAGTAGTCGGCTTCAAACGTAATGGCATTCTGCAATACATCCATCTCGAGACCGATGTTGTACTGGGTCGTTTTCTCCCATTCCAGGTCCGGATTTGCCATCCGCTGCAGCGTGCTGGATGTTTGGCGCTGGTTGCCGAGCAGTACGGTCCCGGAACTTATCGTGGAGAGTGATTGGTACACCCCGATCTCGGTATTCCCCGTTTTACCCCAGGAACCGCGGATTTTCAGGTGGTTGATAAAGTCCACATCCGACATAAACTCCTCGTTGGAGGCGGTCCATCCCAGGCCCAGCGAAGGGAAAAAGCCGTACTTGTTGTTTTCTCCAAAACGGGAAGAGCCGTCCATCCTGCTGGTAAACGTTGCGCTGTATCGACTGTCATAGGTATAACTGCCACGGGCAAAAAAGGAGTTCATCGTCCATTCCCAGGCGTCAGATGCCGGAATGCCCTCTACCTCCGTGGCTGCATCCACGTTGTTCGTCCTGTAAAGGTCATTCGGGAAGTTGCGCACCCCGAACGAGTTGCTCCGGTAGGTGGTCTGCTGCCAGCTGGCACCCAGTACCGCGTTTACGCTGTGGGGCCCCTGGTCCAGCAGGTAGGTCAGGTAGTTTTCGTTCTGCCAATAGGTGGTTTCGCTGTTCGACATGCTGGCATTCCCAACCGATGTTTCCGGAGAATAGAGATCCGTGGGATCGTAATCGCGTGCCTCAAAGTTGGTGTTGTCGATTCCGAACTGTGTTCTGAACTCCAGGTTGGGCGTAATCTGAAATTCGGCAAACGTATTGCCAAAAAGATTTACACGGTCTCGCAGCCGATCCTCTTCCAGTGCGCGGTGCACGGGATTGGGCTGCCCCTCCAGCGTGAGGCTTCGTACGTCGCTAAAGTGGCTCCAGTCGCCATCCGGCATCCGTACCGGAAGGATCGGAGCAAACTCGATCATCGTACGGCGTATCTCCTGCCCGCCGCCGCCTTCTTCAATATTGTTTTCCCAGGTGCGGGTCACTGTAAGGTTGGTGCCGAGCGTCAGCCAGTCGGTGGGATTGGCATCATACACAATTTTCGCACTGGCCCGGCGCATCCATGAATTCAGGATAATTCCCTCGTTGTTGGTATAGTTCAGGAATCCGCCAAATGAGGAGTTTTCTCCACCAGACTGGATACCGATCTGATGGTCGTGGGAAAGGGCCGTTCGGGTCACCTCTTCCTGCCAGTCGGTATCGTAAATTGGGTTGCCCTGCTCGTCAAACAAGGTCCCGATATCGGGCGAAAGATCCAGTTCAGGCTCCTCTCCCGGTGCATAATCATCAAAAAGCGGGGCGTTTTCGTAGCCGGTCCGCTGCACTTCCATAAACTCTTCGGCATTCATGGCGTCCATGCGCCCGAGCATGTGGCCCATGCTGAATGTTCCGTCATAGCTTACGGAGACCTCGTCCGACTGGGTATCCCCACGTTTCGTGGTAACCAGTATCACCCCATTTGCACCGCGGGAACCGTAAATGGCGGTTGCGGAGGCATCTTTCAGTACCTCAATACTCTCAATATTGTTTGGATTCATATACTCGATGCCGTCCTGCATTACAACACCATCCACAACATACAACGGTTCAATACCGGCATTTATCGAACCGGTACCCCGTATAACAACCCTGTTGCTACCCGTGGGGGCTCCAGAGTTGGTAAAAATGTTGACTCCGGCGACCTTGCCCCGCAATCCCTGAAGGGCATTAAACGTGGGCTGTTCCTGCAGGTCCTCTTCGGAGACCATCCCGATGGATCCGGTCACATCCGACTTCTTTTGAATTCCGTAACCGGTGACGACCAGCTCTTCACCTTCAATAGCCTGGGGCTGCAACGCGATTTCCATTTCCGTACGCCCGCCTATCGGCACTTCCGCTGTCTGATACCCGATGAAGGACACCACCAGCGTATCCTGGAGAGAGGGAACGCCAAGCTCAAAACGACCCTCGCTGTCTGTCGATGCTCCGGTGGTCGTACCCTTGACCAATACATTGACACCCGGCAGAGTCTCTCCGGTGTTGGCATCGGCGACCGTACCACTCACAACCTCCAGGTTAATTTTTTCGCTTGGTACCGGCTTCGCAGGCAGAATACCCAGTGTTCGATGGGTTAACACCTTGTAGGTAAAACCAAAACCGGGAAGCAGACTGTCCAACAGGCTGAACAGATCCTTTTCAAAATAGAGGATCTGCTGCTCTGTCAGGGTTTTATCCGCCATCAGCTCGCTCCTGTAGAAAAATTTGACCTCATACCGCTCTTCAATTTCCGAAAGCACGGCGTGAAGGCTGGTTCCCTGCTGAAACGTTTTTACCGTGGCGGCATTAATATCCGACGAACTCACATACACATCCTTTGAATCCTGTGCTTCTGCCGGCAACGCCACAGCAAGCAACAAGACCATCAGACTCACAATCCCTGTCCATTTGTAAGGTATCATATTCATAATTGGTCCCTGGTTATTGTTGATTTGATTCTATGGTTACGGTTTGTTCTGTTTTATAAATTTCAACTTCCATGACCTCCGAAACGGCGTTTATCAACCCGTCGAGGCTTCTGAAATCGATTGATCCGGAAAGCTTCTTGTCCAGCAATTCCTTGTCTTTTACAATAACTTCTTTTCCGTAGGTTCGCCTGATTCGCTCCACCAAGACCGAGAACGGGGTTTCATCAAAATAGAGCTCGTTGGTCGTCCACGAGGTATACACGGCCGGATTAACCTGCTCGAGGCGTATTTGGGGCTGGGAACTGTTGAACCTGGCCATCTCTCCCGGCTTTATGGTGATCCCGGACTGTTCCGATTCCGGCGTATTGGCAACATCAATGTGAACTTCCCCCTCTTCCAGCACCACCCGGGTTCCCTCGCCGTAGGTATCCACCGTGAAACGAGTGCCAAAAACCGAGGCCGAGCCATCTTCCGTTTCGACCACAAATTTCGGCTTATCCCGGGTTTCCTGCCCGGAAATTGAAAAATACGCCTCTCCCTCAAGGCTCACACGCTTCACCGGCTGATCCAGCCAGTTGCTCTTGTAGGAAAGCTGGGATCCGGCGGCCAGTACAATGCTTGAACCGTCCGAGAGGGTTAACGTCTTTTTCTCTTCAAATCCGGTTTCGATGGTCTGTATCGCAACTTGCTTTTGAGCCGATTGCGGCTCCTGATAGGTATAGATTGCAAGGCCGGCAAAAGCGCCCACCAGCAACATGGCCGCAGCTTTAAATAGATAGCTCACCACGCGGGTTCTTTTCTGTTTTGCCTGCCGCGCTATAGTGGCAGCCGTGCCGCGTTCTTCACCTGTAATATCTTGCCGAACCCTGCTCCACTCTTCCCTGATATCAGGCACCCGTGGATGGGTAAACCTGAGTCCCGTAATTTCCTTTTGTGCCCGGAGTGCTTTTTTCCGGTTTTGTTCACTTTGTTGTATCCACCGGTTCCAGTAATCGGCTTTTTCACCCGCCGAATTCCCCAGTGCCCACTCAACAAATGAGGGATCATTCACCAACTGCTGTACTGAGTAGTTATCGTCTTTCAAGACCCGTTTTTTTGGTTATTATCATTATCAGATACCATAGAGCAGTTCATAGAGAAAAGTACTCACCCGAATTTATTTTTTTCTCAGCCCCTGAAATCGCCCGCTCAACGCCTCAGACCCTCAATAGATTAGAAAATGGAAATAGATACAGGTACGCCCCAGCGTTTTCCTCTTCTTTTTTCAACATCACGTGTGCGCGGCTGGCTGGAATTAATTACACAGAGGATACCAGTTCAGGCAGGCTATCTACACGGTGAATACAGTCTATCCTGTCATCATACCTATTTCGACAAGCAGGTTAAAGTAACAGGCCTACGAGTTCTGCGAGCACCCAGCCAATTAGCCAGAGGAAAGCCACAATCATAAAGGTGAACAATACCACGATTGCCCAAATCAGCCACTTGCTCTCGGTGGCCAATTCTGAGGGGTTCTTTTCCAGCTCATCCAATAGCCTGGCATTACGTATGTTCGCTTTCCAAGCCACGTCAAACAGTTCGCCAATTATGGGAACTGTTCCTATCAACATATCGACCAAAATATTTAAAAACATACGTGCCAGGATGGATACCCTGCCCCCGATCAGTGCCGCGTGAATGGGGAAATACAGCGACAAAACCCCACCGATCCAGTCGCCAAGTCCCGGCAACAACCCGATAACTGCATCGATACCAAAGCGAATATCTGTTCCCGGAAATTTAAATTTTCGGTCAAGTAACTCGGCCAGTCGCCCGGCAGCACTTTTCCTGCTCACAGAATCCGTGAATTCGATTTCTTTTTTTACCATATTTCTCCTTCTTACAAAACCATATTAAAACAGGAATAAATACATTATTATCAATATTTTATCCGTACATATATGAAATTTCGATTTCATTTACACATCCTGTTACTCCGGATGAGATAATTGAGCAATGGGAAAGTATAATAGCAGTTGCGAGGTGTAATTAAGTGCCCTGTAAAACGTTTCATCTGCATAGCGTACCTTCATTTCCCGAAACAGTTGGCAAGCTTGCCCCCAAAATGGCACGTGAGTATGTAATCTGTTTTATTACTCAAAAAACGGTCCAATTCATAATGCTGCTGTTCCTGCTTCAACTCGGCCTCCTGCAGGGTAAAGCCCAGGACGGATTGGATCTGCTCGCAGGCGATCAATATGAGAATATGTACCAGCTGAATCAACAGGAGCAGCCGTTTGGTGCAAGCCGGCTTGGTCTTACTGCTGTCGTTCCGGGCATTTCAACAGAGCGTGGGATAATGCCATCCGGCAACCAGATGACACGGAATATCGGTCCCATATTTCAACAAGAGGAAGCGACACCTGTAAACTGGGCTATCTTTTCCGCAGTTACAGCCACCCTGGCCGGTTCATATACCGGGCTTTACCTGTATGCACGAGAGCGCTGGAGTAATCGGCCCACGGTACCCTTTCATTTTAATGAACAGTTGTATGCCAAAGGGTTTGACAAATTGGGGCATTTCTACGCTGCAAGTTCCCAGGCGCTGATCACTTCCCGCCTGTACGATTTTTCCGACATCGGTCGCGCCCGGTCGGCGTTGCTGGGATCAGGTATCGCGCTTTCTGCACAAACACTGGTGGAGATTTTGGATGGCCGAACGTCATCTCTTGGCTTTGACCGATACGACCAGCTGGGCAATATACTGGGGGTGAGCTGGTTTTATGCGCGGGAAAACAGCACCTTTCTGAGGCGCTTCAATATAAGATGGTTCTATTACCCCTCCGGGCGAACCGCCAGTACACAGTCTGCCTACGAAAACAAGGCGTTTACCGACTATAACAGCCAGAGCTACTGGGTGAGCATGCGCATATGGGATCTGCTGCCTGAAAAAATACAGCCCTACTGGCCCCGTTTTTTGGTGCCCACCGCCGGTGTTTCACTGAACAACTGGAAAACGAACGCCGATCCCGCTTACGTATCATATCACCTAAGCCTGAACCTGGATTTCACGCAGATTTTTCCGCAGAAAACAAAATTCGGCCGGCTGCTTGGCGACCTGTTTAACAGCGTGTATCTGCCGGCCCCGGCCGTAGAGCTGCACCCCAACCCCTCGGTCAAGCTCATATTCTACGGGCAGGATTAACGAATGTCGAAGCCGATCCATTTGCGGGTATCGGCCATCATCTATACCAGCTCCTTTTTCTTCTCCGCCCGCTTGCGTTCGTTGTGATCGAGGTACATTTTGCGGATGCGCAGATTTTTGGGTGTGACCTCCAGGAGCTCATCCTTGGCAATAAACTCGATATGCTGCTCAAGGCTCATCTTTTTCGCCGGATCGATCTTGACCGCATCAGCCGATTGCGTGGCGCGGTGGTTGGTCAGGTTTTTCTTTTTGGCCACATTCACCACCAGGTCGTCACTGCGCTTGTTGGCGCCCACGACCTGCCCCATATACACAGGGTCGCCCGGCTCCACGAAAAAAGTACCTCGATCTTTCAGTCCCTCGAGGGCATAGCTGGTCACTTCCCCTTTTTCAAGTGCGATAAGCGCTCCCTGGTTGCGTCCCGGAATTTCGCCCGCATACGGTTCATAGGCATCAAACTGCTGGTGCATGATACCGGTGCCGCGGGTTTCCGTCAGCATCTCACCCCGGAAGCCGATCAATCCACGGGAAGGCACCTTGAAGATAAGGCGGTTGTTGTCGCCCTCCTGCGTCATGGAGGTCATAATTCCTTTGCGCTGCTGAAGGTTGTCGATCACGCGGTTGCTGTAGTCCTGGTGCACATCCACCACCACTTCTTCAAACGGTTCGTGGACCTGCCCGTCAATCTCTTTATAGAGCACCTCCGGTCGGGAAACGGCAAACTCATACCCTTCGCGCCGCATCGTTTCGGTGAGTATTGCCAGCTGCAGTTCGCCCCGGCCCGACACTTTGTATACATCGGGATTGTCCGTCTGATCGACCTTGATCGCCACGTTGGTACGGATTTCACGCATCAGGCGGTCTTTCAGCTGGTTCGAGGTGACATATTCGCCTTCTCGTCCGGAAAGCGGGGAATCATTTACCCGGAAGTACATCGCCATCGTCGGCTGATCGATGTCGTAATATTCAATCGGGGTCATCTCTTCCGCATCGGTGAGCGTATCGCCGATATTCACTTTCTCATATCCCGCCAGGGCAAAAATATCGCCGGATGCCGCCTGCTCCACCGGCTCCCGGCCCAGCCCGGCAAATGTAAACAGCTTCGTAGCCTTGGCTTTCTCTTTCAGTTCGCCCTTCCGGTCGACAAGGGCGATCTCCTGGTTCTGCTCAATCGTGCCCTGTTCGACCCGACCAATGGCAATTCGTCCCACGTAGTCGTTCCAGTCAATAGCGCTGACCAGCATCTTGAACGGGGCGTTCACTTCCCGTTCGGGTGGCGGCACATGCTCGATAATGGTATCAAAAAGCGGAACGAGATCTTCATTCTCATCCTCCAGCTCGTGGCGGGCAATACCGTTGATCCCTTCCGCATAAAGAATGGGGAAATCGAGCTGCTCGTTGTCTGCATCAAGCATCACGAACAGGTCAAAAATCTCGTTGAGCACGTGGTCGGGCCGCGCGTCTTTCCGGTCGATCTTGTTGATCACCACAATGGGGCGGTATCCCAGGTCAAGAGATTTCCGCAGTACAAATTTCGTTTGCGGAAGTGGTCCCTCGGCGGCATCCACCAGTAGTATCACGCCGTTGACCATTTTCATAATCCGTTCCACTTCCCCCCCGAAATCGGCATGGCCGGGAGTATCGACGATGTTGATTTTCGTATCCTTCCATTTTATTGCCGTATTCTTGGAGCTGATAGTGATCCCCTTTTCGCGCTCCAGGTCGCCGGAGTCCATTACCCGCTCCTGCACCTGCTGGTTCTCGCGAAAGGTCCCGCTTTGCTTCAGCATCTGATCCACGAGCGTAGTTTTACCGTGATCTACGTGAGCAATGATAGCTATATTCCTGATATCCTTAGACATAAATAAATAGATGTTGTGGCTTTAGATACAATCGCTGTGCCACCGAGACGGCACAGCGATTGGTTAATTGCAAAATTCAAAAGACCCGCAAAATAAGGTTTTATTTGCTGAATTCATTGCAAAAGCCGTATTAATTTTAGCCGGCGCTACCTGCAGGATCCCGGAGCGGGTTGAACGGTCAGGGACAACCAATAACTGCACTAGCCTGGACCTCGCCAAGAAATTTGTTCTTCAGCAAGGCAAAGGGAAAATGGCCGCGCTTTACACCCTGTCAAAAATAGGTCGGTAATATATGATGTAAGACACTGCCTGCCATCAGGGTACCTTATTTTTGCATGCATTATCGTGAGAAAGACGGGCTAGCTGCGCCTGCTCCTATCTCCGGCCAATCAGCAGTACCGGGATGCCAATCAGCAGAATGCCGATACCAAACAGCGCTCCGATACCCGTGAACGTAACACTTGAATACAGCATATAGAGACAGGTAAGTATAAACAGGATGGGCGTAACAGGATAAAACGGTACTCGATATTCCAGATCCTTCTCGCCGTTCTTAAATCGAAATATAAAAAGTGAGATTCCCGTGAGCATCAGGAAAAACCAGAACACGGGAGCCGTATAGTCCACCATCGTGGAGACGCTGTCTTCGGTGACCGCGCCAAGTACCACCAGCAACAGCGCGATAGCGCCCTGAACCAGCAACGCATTTGCCGGCGTATTTTTTGTCGAGTTCCAGACTCCCAGGTAGTTCAGGAAGGAAAAATCGCGCCCCAGGGCGTAGTTTGTACGCGCCCCGGTAATGATGGTAGCATTGGCGGTGGAAAGCGCTGATATGATGACGATAAATGATAGCAGTAGTGCCCCGCCCGATCCGAGAATTGTTCCCATCAGGTCGGCCCCGACGGCATCCGCATTTTGCAGTCCCTCCAGACCCAGTACTTGCAGGTAGGCGTAATTGACCGAAACGTAGATCAGGGTTATCACCCCGATGCCTATCGCCAGCACCCGGATCATATTTTTCTTTACATCCTTTATTTCACCCGACAGGTACGAGGCTTCATTCCATCCACCATAAGTTAAGAGCACAAAAATCATTGCAGCCCCGACGGACCTCCCCGACCCTGTGCCTAGACTACCGGCAGCGCCTGCGTCGGCGTGTCCTCCTCCCGTAATTCCTAAAAAAGCTGCCAGCAAGAGAATGATAACGATGATGGAAGTTACCAGGTTTTGCGTTTTCTTGGCTGGATTGGTACCCAGGAGATTCAGCGCCGTAAGCCCAAAAACCGTAATGGAGGCGTAAATTGCGGAACTGTACGGTCCCAGGGAATAGATAGTCGTGGCATAATCGCCGAGAATAAATGCGGCAAGTGCTATGGAACCGGTCTGGATCACGGTCATCCGCCCCCAGGAGAAGAGAAAACCGAGCGAAGAACCGTACGCCTTGCTCAGGAAATGATACTCACCTCCGGCATCGGGATAAGCGGTTGCCAGTTCCGCATAGCAGAGCGCACCAATCAACGAAATGAGGCCTCCGGCCACCCAAAACGCAAGGAATTCAAATCCACTTCCGGCGTTGGAGGCTACCAGTGGCGGAAGACGAAAAATGCCGATGCCGATGACAATTCCCACGAGCACGGCAACGGCATTCAGGTTTGAAAACACAGGTTGGGGCGTACCATTACCCTTTGTAATTCGGTTCATATAGATAAAATATTACGGTCGTAGAGCAGCATTTATCAATTGATTACTGGTTACCGGATTCGCAGATATACAAACCTGATCAGACCGCCAACTGCCACTGTCGGACCGGAAAAGCAATAGCACTTTCCAACGCTCGGAACGATAAATCAATATGCATAAGTAGCGGGAGGCAGTCTTCATGCCTGGTAGAATGAAGACCACTTCGCCAGGTTTTTACGGATCTGCAACAACTACCCCAACTAAGGGGGTAGAATACCCGCTGACAACCAATAACCGCCGACCTGTCAAAATTCTAGTTTTTAGAGGCAGACCAGTGCAGCACGCGGTCATTTTCCCCGTCGTGGATCTGCACGGTTCCATTTATCACACCATCTTCAACGCGACCGCTGTAGACATAGTGCCGGT
Organism: Halalkalibaculum sp. DA384; assembly: GCF_043951955.1. NCBI lineage: Bacteria > Pseudomonadati > Balneolota > Balneolia > Balneolales > Balneolaceae > Halalkalibaculum > Halalkalibaculum sp. DA384. Next base: position 89,487 of record NZ_JBINJE010000005.1, read on the forward strand.
CTCCCATGTCCGCCGTAAAACTTACTCGCTCCCCTTTTACCACGGCATGATCTGTCGCCAGTTCGCGACCGTTCGACTCCAGGGCGACATCAATCTTTTGATACTGTTGCTCCACCGACAGGTCGAACGAATCACCTTCTACATTCCAGCTCCAGTTTCCGCCAACCTGGGCCGGCATAACCCAGTAATAGACCGTGTGATTTCTCCCGGTCGAGCTTTCCACCCTCAAGGTGCTGTCCGGCTCCCAGTCGCCCATGTCAAAACTGTGGGATACCACGCGCGTCCCCGGACGCAGCTGCTCAAAAAGTTCAGGACGCAGTTTGCGATTCACGCTGGTCAACAAGTACATAGTGATCACGGATGCCTGGCTGATGTCCGCTTCAAAAATATCGCCGTTGATAAATACGACACGGTCCTCTACGGCATTCTTTTCCGCATTTGCCCGTGCTTCTTTAATTCTCTGGGGATCCAGATCAATTCCATGTCCCACTGCACCGCGCCTGGCGGCGGTTACCACAATACGACCATCACCGGAACCGAGATCAATAACATAATCCCCTTCTCCCACATCGGTAACTTCCAGCATTTTATCAACAACTGGCTGAGGAGTGGGAACATAGGGCACATCCAAATCCTGTGCCTGAGAGGGCAACGAGACCAATCCCAAGAGCAGTACGGACAAAACGGAAAATTGTAAATACTTGTACGGTTTTACTTTGAATACGGATATTTTTGTTGAACTCATTCAGATTCTCCTTCTCTACTTAACTTAATTATGTTGATTGATGAATTTAATGGACAAGTAGTGTTGGCAATCGGTCAATTAAATCCGTTGATGTTAAGAACAAAATGAATATTAAGTTCTTGAAAAACTTAATATTAGCATAAAGCGTAAGATGTCAAACAAATATTCTATTATTTAAGATTTTTAACAGCACACAACGATACAGAATCGGGTCGATGCTACTTATATTACGGATCATACAGCCGTGGTTAATAAATATCTCGACCCATAACTTCACCGGGCCAGGCGCCTTCGATTTCCCTTTGTAGCTTTTTTCCATTCTCAACCCGGCAACATACAGTTTGTTGGAGATCAACTCTCTTTGAGTTTTATTTTAATAGACCGAACTCCTTGTTGTGTAGTGGCTTATGGCATAACAACATAAATATTTGTGAGAAATACGGGCTAAGTATCAGCTTCTGCAAAGGCCTCTTTAAATGAATAACCCCTCACACAACTGTTGAAAAGTTCAATACGAAGCTGCCTTGGATGTGTATTTCTACTGCACCAAGGCAGACCGGTTCCCGCTTTCCCATTTTTGTTTTCTCTCTGCGCCAAAATCATCTCTTGAATTTGGAGTCAATAAGAGTGACTTTTTACGAGAGCTTTTACCCCTGCCTCTGCTCGTTTGCCGCGTGTAGTACAACCGTGGTTGCCCGGCAAGGAGGTAGAGTATTGCAAAACGCAATTTACAGCCTTTTCAGCTGGCCGTACCACTTGCGTGAGCAAACAAGAGAAATGGCAGCGTTCGCTAACAGATACCAACTAATCTTTATTCAAAAACATACTATGGACCTGAAGATAAATGATCATCGATTCTTGGTGTGCGGGGCAAGCAGCGGCTTCGGACGTGCAATTGCGGAGCTCCTGTTGGATGAGGGAGCATCGGTCATCGTCGTAGCCCGTCGCGAGCAGAAACTGAAAGAGCTGGAGGAGCAGTATGGCGAGGCCGCCATCACGGTAGCGGGCGACCTCACCGAGGAGGAGACGCACAACAAAATTGAGTCGGCCATCGGCAATTCCGGGCTCCATGGGGCCGTCATAAATTCGGGAGGACCGCCGGCGTTGACACCGCTGGAGACGGCGATGTACGATTGGGACAAGGCGTACGAATCGGTGATGCGCTGGAAGATTGAGCTGGTACTGCGACTGGTGAGTTATTTTACCGCCCACGAATACGGCAGGATTTTGTTCGTGGAAAGCAAATCTGTCAAACAACCGATTCCCTCTCTCGTACTGAGCAATTCGTACCGGGCGGCGGTAGTCGGTTTCGCGAAATCGCTCTCCCAGGAAGTGGCCGGAGACGGTATCACCGTCAATGTGCTGGCGCCCGGGGCCCATGACACCCCGGCTATAAATCGCGTTATTAAAAAGAGAAGCGACGACAGCGGCAAATCGCTCGAGGAGGTCCGCAGCGAGATGGAAGCCGGAGTCCCGGTCGGGCGATTCGGGAAACCGGAAGAGATCGCTTCGCTGGCGGGCTGGCTACTTTCGCCACACGCCTCCTATGTAACAGGGCAAACCATCAGCCATGACGGGGGTGCCATCCAGGGACTGTTTGGCTAAATACCGAATCCCTTGCAGCTCAATTTCACTGGATTTCTTGATCTCAATTTCTACTCTGTAAATCATGTGGCATCAAACACAAATCAGTCTTTCTCCCAAATCAAGAGGATATCACATCATTACTGATGAAATACTCCGCAATATCCCGGAGATCAAACAGATCAGCACCGGCATTGCCCATATTTTCATACAGCATACCAGCGCCAGCCTGACTATCAACGAAAACGCCGATCCCTCGGTCCGCCGCGATTTTCACACCCATTTCAAACGCATGGTCCCGGAAGACACCTCATTGTACGAGCACACCCTGGAGGGACCGGATGACATGACTTCGCACATCAAAAGTTCACTGTTGGGCTCCTCGGTGAGCATCCCGATAACGAATGGCAAACTAAACCTGGGTACCTGGCAGGGAATTTATCTCTGTGAACACCGAAACAGGGGTGGCAGCCGTAAACTGGTCGTTACGCTGCATGGGGCGTTGGATGATTGAATGATTGAATGATTGAATGATTGAATGATTGAGTGAGTGGGTGAGTGGATGAATGGTCGGGAATGGAAAAAATTAAGGGAAGAGGTGGATGTTGAATATTGAACAAGGAATCTCGAATTGCGAATGGACGGTTCTACATTCGGTATTCCCTGTTCTGAAATTCGAAAACCAAAAGCGGAGAGGGAGGGATTCGAACCCTCGATACCCTGTTTAGGGTATACTCCCTTAGCAGGGGAGCGCTTTCGACCGCTCAGCCACCTCTCCAAGGAAGTCCCAAATATACGGGCCTCTTCTTTTCATATCAATACCAAATTCAATTTTCGCTTTCCACACGACATTCAGCCGTTTATCCTGCCGAAGATCGATCGTATACGAACGAAAATCATCTTGATCTCCCATTCGAGTAGTCAATACTTGAGGACTTTGCAAAACCTTCAATTCCTCGTTCCGGGGAAGTTGGACCGCTGTTTAAAAGATCAATTAAAACCACCTCCCAACACAATAGCAGGTTCTGCAAAGATCCCTGTCTTCCAGAATACCAGGCAGTGCTCCCGGCCTCAACGGTTCAGGTGTGATCGGATCGGGATTCACCTTCATCGAGAATATAAATCTGGGCCAGGTTCCGGCCCTCCTGGGCGTAATCAAGGCCATATCCCAAAACAAAGAGCGACGGTATCCTGAATCCCACGTAATCCAGCGGTACATCGTGGCGGGTCGCCTCCGGCTTGTGCAGCAGCGTAACTGTGGCGATGGAGGCCGGATTCTTTTGCTCCAGTTTCTCCACCATGTACTTCATCGAAAGACCGGTATCTACGATATCCTCCACCAGCAGGACGTGGCGATCTTCGATATTGGCATCAATGTCTTTGAGATCTCTTACCTCTCCGGACGATACTTTTTCATCCCCGTAGCTGCTCAACTTTAAAAAATCCACCTCTGACGGGATGCTGATATGGCGCAAAAGATCGGATAAAAAAATAAACGCCCCGTTCAGCACCCCGATAAAAATCGGCTTTTTACCGGAATAATCCCGGTTTAACTGTTTAGCCAAATCGGCAACCCGTGTTCTGATCTTCTCTTCTGACAGATACACTTTGAACGTTTCGCCGTTGCAATTTACAGTTTGGGGTTTGTATAATGACATCGGTCTGCTACTGTTTCCACCGTATTACCAGGCACTCGGCGGTATCCTCCTCGCATTTGACCAGCTCGGAAATAGTGCCCGGGGGATTCATTTTTTCAATCGGCGGAAAGATAACCGCACAGATTGTATCTTCAAAAGTTTTCAGGACAAGGGCTTTTCCCTTTTCAGCGGCACTGATTTTCCGGTTGGTCAGGTGGTCTGATATTTTTTGGTGTCCAACCATGCCAAAAGGCTGGAAAGCGTCCCCCGCTTTCCAGCTGCGCAGCACCAGCGGCCAGTGCAATTTCTGCAGGTCCAGGTACAGGGCCGTTTCAAAGGAAGGGTCCACAAACGGCTCGATGGCAAATACCAGATCATCAAAGATGAACGGCTGCTGCCTCAGGGTCTCCTCATCGAGCTCGATCAAATTCAGCGATTCGGATTGCTCATACACAATTTTGAGCCATTCACGATCATTCAGCAGTGAGTAGTGTTCGGTTAGCTGAATCGATTTGCCCGTTTGCAGATCGGACAGCTTCTCCACCTGCCGGAGTGCCCCACTTGTAATCTCTATACCGGGATCGCTCTGTTTGAGCAGGTGCAGCACCAGCGCCTTCTGCAAGCCGGGTTCCAAATTCCGGAACGCAACCATATCAATCCGGTTGCGGTTGTCTGTCAAGCGGCCGGCGATATAACGAAGCGCCTGTGAAAACAGGGCCGCCCGTTCCGGCAGCCTCAGCACATTTTGCTTCCAGCCCGGGAAAAATTCATCCAGCTTGTCCAGCCACTCATTCCGAAGCAGATTTCTCGCAAATTCTGACTCCAGGTTACTCCGGTCGGTCCGCCAGGGCACGCCATGCGTTTCCACATAATTCATAATTTCCCGCCGTGAGCTATCAACAAGAGGCCTAAACAGGGGAGGATCCCACACACTCATGGCACTCCATGACTCCAGACCAGCTCCCCGAAATAATTTTTGCAGTACCGTTTCAACCTGATCGTCCTGGTGGTGAGCAACCGCTATGGCATCCGCATTATGCTCATGCTGCAGGTCTCGAAAAAACTGGTAGCGCTGATCCCGGGCCCACTGCTGGAAATTGCTCTCCCCGGCTCCCCTGGCATCGAGCTGCTGCCTGTGGCAGCGATAATTCCATTCCCGTGCTGTTTCCTCAACCAGCTGCTGATCTTTATCTGACTCGCTTCCCCTTTTCTGGTAATTTACATGTGCAACCACCGCTTCAACCTCCAGCTGCTTAAAAATATGCAACAGGGCCATCGAGTCGGGCCCGCCGCTCACCCCGATAACAAAGACAGGAGACCCCGTTTGGGGGAAATAGTGTTCCAGGTGCCGCCTGACGCGTTCTTCAATCAGTGATAAGCCGGATCTGTTCATAGGAAAAGGTTTTTACCTCGGCCTCGTGGTTGATTACAGTTAACCGCCCCTTTTCATTGATTCCCAGCAACTTGTACCTGTCGGAGCGGGTATGCCCGTCAATCGACAATCGAATCCATTCGCCGTAGCCAATCAATTTCTGGTTCACCGACCGCAACAGGTCGGTATCATTTTGGTGCCAGCGGGTGTAGCAGTGTTCTATCAATCCGATGAATTCCGCCAGCAGTAGCTCCCGGCTAAACGAAGTGCCGTTTTCGAGTTTTAGAGAGGTTGCGTGCTCCTTTAAATCATCCCTGAACAGGTCCTGGTTTACATTGAAACCGATGCCCACGAGTACCCGGTCCAGACTGTTTCCGCTGAATACTGTTTCGGTGAGCACACCTGCTATCTTCCGATTTCCGATCAGCACATCATTCGGCCACTTGATGGAGGCTTTTTGCGGGGTATTATGCTCTATCAGAGCCGTGGCAGCGTATGCACAGGCCAGTGTCAATACGTGCAGCCGCTCGGCACGACCAGGTTTAAATGCGATGGTAAATGTCAAATTTTCTCCGGGGGATGATTCCCAGTTCCGTTCATACTGCCCCCTCCCTTTTAACTGGTTATCGGTCAGACAAACCATACCGTGGCTGATCTCCTCACCACTCACGCTTCTCAAATACGAGTTGGTGGAATCAAGCCTCTCAAAATACTGCAGCTCATGCCCAACCCACCGCGTGTTGAGAGCCTTTTTAAATTGATCTACATCAAACAAATTTTCCTGGCTTGTCAGTTGTCAGTTGTCAGAGGCTGCTTGTTTCTGAGAGCTGTGTCAAGGATAATTTCACAATCCGTTGCTGCACGCTTAAAATGGCAGTTGCTTACGAATCCCGCATTACTCAAGAGAAAACCGGTTGCAAATCAATTTCCACTCCCCAAATCCGGGCTTTCAGCCAGTTTACTCTTAAAAAGATCGATTTTCGCCACCGGGCTTGGATCCACTCCATTGATGATGGCAAGATAAAAGCTGGTCCAGTCTGCCAGCTGTATGAGCGAAAACATGCGCGTCAGCCGGCTTTCCCCCCGCGTTTTCAGTATAATAATCGAGTCGGCCTGATCCTCAATCAGTTCCCGGGTGATATTCATCCGTTGTTCAATGCGGTCGCCATCTTCGCGATCCATAAGAAAGAGAATCGAAAGCCGGCCGGTGAGGTGGGCTACCCGTTCCCAGCCCACAATTTCGGTGTGTGTCATCTCCGGGAACTCGTTGCGATACGCCAGCGTCTTGGAATTTTCCTCGAACTGCGTGCACCAGCGCATTCCCACCGCTTTCATAAAGTTGTTGTTGGTATACACGACCGGGAGTGTCTCAGCCAGATCCCGGGCGAGTGTCAACGCTTCATTGTCACGGTGGTTCGAGAGGAGCTCAACCTGGTTTTCCAGGAACTGCCTGGTCTCACTGAGCGCTTCCCGTCCTTCATTCAGGAACCCAAGTTTTTGAAAAATTCTGAACAAGATGATAAAGCTGTAGCCGACGGCCGCCCGGGCCCGTATGTCGCTCGGTATCTTGAAATAGTCAAAATGGTCGCGCGTAGCCCTGAGCATAAGTTCACCGCCGGCCGTAATGGCAACAGGGGTGGCCCCTTTTTTACGAGCCTGCCGGAGAGCCGCCAGCGTTTCCTCGGTATCGCCCGAAAAACTGGAAGCCACCATCAGGGTCTCCTCGTTGACCCAGTGGGGTACTTCATATCCTTTTACGACCTCAACCGGTACAGGAGCTGTATCTTTGGTATAGGCCTGAATCAGGTCGCCCGCAATGGCAGATCCCCCCATACCCGCAATGCAGATCGTTTTTATTTTTTTCGGGTCCAGTGATATCTCCAGCTGCTCCGTTGTTTCAACCGCTTCATTCCACTGATTGGGAAAATCCACCAGCAGGTCCCACATTTGCTGAGTATCAATATCCTCGATTGTTGATTTTGTCAACTCCATGGAATCAGCGTGTCTAAAGATTCGTCAATATGCTATTCACTTCGGCAGTCGTTGAAGACGAAAGCACCTTGTCGGCCAGCTCTTTCATTTCGGCGACAGAATATTTTTTCAGCAGTGTTTTCACCTTGGGAATTGATACAGGAGACATACTCAATTCGGTAATTCCCATGCCTACCAGGCAAAGAGCCGCCTTGGGATAAGAGGCGATTTCGCCGCAGACCGCAATATCGATCTGCTCGTTTTCAGCTGCCACTACGCAGTCATGAATCAGTGACATGATGGCGGGATGGATCTCCTGGTACAGTTCTGATATCAATTCATTTCCCCGATCCACCGCCAGCGTATACTGCGTCAGATCGTTGGTTCCCACGCTGAAAAAATCGACCTCTTTGGCAAAAGCCTCCGCCTTGACCGCCACGCTGGGAACCTCCACCATAATGCCGACCTGCACCCGGTCGTCTACCGGCACTCCCTCCTGCCGCAGCTCTTCCTGGATGGCGGATATCTCCTCCTTTACCTCCAGCACCTCTTCCATCACCGATACCATCGGCACCAAAATCTTAACCCGCCCCGGGTAACGGCCGGCCACGGTAAGAATCGCCCTGAGCTGCTCGCGCAGCAGATCGCGCTCGTCCAGCAGCATCCGCACTCCCCTCCATCCGAGGAACGGGTTTCGCTCATCCGCATTCATACTGAAAAACTTGTCCCCGCCGGCGTCAAACAGGCGGATGGTAACCGGGGCGGAGCCGGCCTTTTGCAGGATCTCGGAATAAAAATCGGTCTGCTTTTCCTGGTTCTCAAAATGTTCTTTGCGGATATAGATCGATTCGGTCCGCAGCAGCCCCACCCCCTCGGCCTTGTACTTTTGGACGTTGGGCAGCTCTTCGGCAAACTCAATATTTGCCCGCAGTTGAAAGGGAGTTCCATCCCGGGTTACGGAAGGTTCCGAAATGATACGCCTGAGTTTCTGCTCCTCAACCTGCTGGTGTTTGATCTTTTCGCGATACTCATCTAGCTGGCACTGGTCGGGATCTATGATGACCATCCCTTCGTTGCCGTCCACAATTATCTGGGAAGAGGATTCCACCAGCTGACAGGTTCGCTTGGTACCCACCACGGAGGGAATCCCCATGGAACGGGCCAGTATACTGGCGTGAGAGGTTTGCCCGCCGTGATCCGTAACCAGCGCGCTGATATTGTAGTCAGAAAACTGAATAACCTCCCGGGGGCTGATATCCTCCGCAACCACGATACTGCCCGGTTCAATATCCAGATCTATGGAATAGTTCGTCGCCACCTGTATCAGCCGGTCGCGGACATCCTCCAGGTCTACGATCCGCTCCTGGCTGATCTGGTTCTGGCTCTTTTTGAGCATCTCCAGGTAAGAATCAAATACCTGCTTGACCGCGAAATCCACCGAACGATTCTGTTTTTCAATCAGCTGCTTTACCTGCTCCTCAAGTTCGGGGTCGTTCACCATCTCTATCTGGGCGTCGATCACCTGCAGGGAGATCTCATCCACCTCCTTGCGTTTGAGGCGGACCAGTTCCGTTTCAATCACTCTTTTGGCTTCATCAAACAGTTCCAGGTGCCTGGCTGTGCTGCCGGAACTGATCTTTTCGGTATTGATCACTGGTTTGGGCCTCCGGTAGATATACCCTTTGCCCATGGCAATTCCGTTGGAAGCCGGTACGCCTTTCAACACAAATTCACTTGAAGCAGATTGTTCTACATCGGTGTTCATTGATCACCTGTTATTTCTTCTCCAAAACCATCTTCTATCAATTCCGTGATCGCCTCGGTTGCCTCCTCCTCGTCAGGACCCTCCACTTCTATCTCCAATTCAGCACCCTTTTCGGCAGCCAGAGTCATCACCCCCAGAATACTTTTCCCGTTCACCCGGTAGCCGTGCATATGGATGAAAAAATCTGAGTCAAACTTGCTGGCCAGCTTAACCAGCGAAGCCGCCGGGCGGGCGTGCAGTCCTGCGTCGTTTACGATATTTACTTTCTTTCGGATCATTAAATTACTTATAATTTTTGAAAGGCCAAGATCAGAATTATTACCTAAAGTATCCACACGGATCAGTTGGCAATAAACAGCCTGCGCGGAGACTTAGTTCTACGGTCGTTGTATGATTGGGAATAGTTGCCATTTTTATGTATCTCGAACTGCGTATTTGGAAAAGCATTTTCCCAGATTCAAGCAGAGTAATACGCAATACGGAGTACGAAATACGTTCAAGTTTTAGGGCTAAATCGTGAAATTCGAATCATGCTCCTGTAAAAATTTCGATTGCTATTCAAAACCAATTGATCATTGTTCACTGCAAACTGTTTTGTTAACTTTGAACCTGTTTAATTCGAAACTTATAGACCCAGCACATGTCCGTAACAAAAGATGATGTCCAGTATATAGCCCATTTGGCGCGGCTCCAGGTAACCGACGAAGAGGCCGAAGGGCTCAAGGAAGATATGAACGATATTCTCGGCTATATGGATGAGCTTGCGGAAGTGGACACGACCGATGTTGAACCGCTTGAACACGTGACCGATCTGGAATACCGGTTCCGTGAAGACGAGGCCAAAGAGCCGGTCGACCACAAGGATGCTCTTAAAAATGCCCCCGATGCCGACACCGACTATTTCAGGGTTCCAAGGGTTATCGAATAACTATGGCCTCCAAAAAATCAGCGGTCTCCTCTTATAAAGACGACTTCATATCTTCGCTTCCGGAGGGCAAGCAACACCTTGTGGCGCTCCTGATCATCCTGGTATTGCCCTTTATTCTTTTTGATGATGCCTCCCTCGGGGGCAAGCGATTCATGGGTCATGACACCGAGCAGTGGCGGGCAAGCGCCGAGTCGATCATTGACTACCGAGAAACTCATGACCGGGAACCGCTCTGGGCTACGAACGTATTTTCGGGGATGCCCGCCTACGGCATTTCAGTTCACAACTCGGTACCCCATATCGACCGGTTGATTCGCACTGCGACCAGAAGCATCTATCCTGTCGCCCATTTCTGGATTTTGCTCGGCGGGGGGTATCTTCTCCTCTTTCTCATGGGCATGCGACCGTTGACTTCTCTTATAGGGGCGGTCTGTATCAGTTTTACTACTTACATCCCCATAATTATCGGTGCGGGCCACAACACCAAGTTTATCGCCTATGTATTTATCCCCTGGATGTTCATCGGCTACTGGCTTTTGACGCGCAGCGATAAAAAACTGCTCAGCTTTGCTCTTTTTGCGATCGCCTTGACCCTTGAATTCAGGGCGGGACATCCCCAGGTTACCTACTATTTCTTCTACCTGCTCGGCTTTTGGTGGGTTTACGATACGTGGCAGGCCTATAAAAAGCAGCAGTTAAAATCGTGGCTCGGCACTACCGGGCTGGTCATTCTTGCCGGGCTGCTGGGGTTTGCGGGTAATGCCCAGCAATACTGGCGATTCCTGGAATATTCGCCCTATAGCACCCGGGGCGGTTCTGCCCTTGCCGAAGGAGGCGGTGGGCTTGGATTAAACTACGCATTCCAGTGGTCGCAAGGCATCAGTGAATTGCTCACCCTGGTCATACCCGGCATATTCGGTGGTGCCTCCAGCCAGGCGTACTGGGGACCCAAACCGGTTACCAGCGGTCCACACTACCTTGGCGCTGTTGCATTTATTTTCGCCCTAATCGGGCTGCTGAGATCCAAACACAAGTTGAAGTACCTGTTTTTTGGGGTAGGCACCCTGACGCTTCTATTTTCTCTCGGTCGCCACTTCGAAACGTTCAACCGGGTGTTCTTCAACTACATGCCCTACTTCAATAAATTCAGGACGCCCGAGATGTGGCTCATCGTCACGGTATTCTGCTATTCCGTGGTTGGTGTTTTCGGCCTGGAGTACCTGTTTGAGCAGGCAAAACAGAAATCCCAAAACCTTAAATCCCTTTTCCTTCCGCTGGGCATAGCCCTGGTCCTTGGAGTTGTCTTCGCGTTGGGAAGCAATGCCTTGCTCTCATTCGAAAAACCGGGAGAACGGCAACAGTTTGCCCGGCAGGTCGCCCAGCGCAACAACGTTCAGCCGTCGGATCCCCAGGTTCAGCAAGCCGTTAACAATTTCATGAATTCCCAGCTAAAACCACAGCGCAAGGAGATCGCTCAAAATGACTCCATACGCTATTTTGTCATTGCGCTGGTAGTAAGTGGATTGATTGTCGGGTTCATGAGGCGAAAAATCAGTGCCGGCTATTTCCTTCTCGCTCTTGTCATTGTGGCCTCGTACGATTACCTGTCGGTGGGCAATCGCTACATAAACGAGGACAGCATGGTCAGTGAACTGGTGGATCCGGAGCGGGCCATTCAACAACAACAGCGGCCCCTCGACAAGTTTCTGCAACAAAATGTGGACAGTGGCAACGGGTGGCCTTACAGGGTGTTCCGGTTAGGTGACAACCCGTTTAACAACTCGATTCAAAGTTATTTTTATCCCACTATCGGGGGCTATTCCGGGGCAAAGCTTAGTTACTACCAGGATCTTATCGATCAGTTTCTGCTCGATGAATCCGGCTCCATGCGTCTTCCCCTGCCGATGCCGATCCTGAATATGTTGAATGTCAAGTATATCACATTCCCCCAGCAGCTCCCGTTTGACAACCTGACGCAGGTGTATTCCGGGAATGACGGCTTCGTATATGAAAATAACACCGCCCTGCCCAAAGCCTTTTTTGTGGATTCGATTCAAACCGTCTCCACAGCCCGGCAAGCCGTAGATGCGATGCAGCCGGTGCAGCAGTTTAATCCTGCTGAAACGGCTATTGTGGAAGGGAATCCATCCACCGACATCCAGCCCGATACGGCGGCCGCGGTCCGGGTAACACATTATGATGCGCGCTCCATCGAACTGACGACTAAGCGCAGCACGCCCGGCTACCTCGTACTGAGCGAAATCTATTATCCCGAGGGATGGGAGTTGACCATCGACGGCAAGCCTGCAGAAATCTATAAAACCAACTACGTGCTGCGCGGCATGAACGTGCCCGCCGGCGAACACACCCTGCGGATGGAGTTTAATCCAACATCATACATCTGGGGTGGACGCATCGCGTGGGCCTCGAACCTGCTGCAGTGGAGTATTTTACTGGCAGGCCTGGGACTATGGTACCGGCGCAGAGAATAGAAGGGGAATGGCGAATAACGAACACGGAATATCGAATACTGAATATTTTTTCAGCTACTTTAACATTTGAAATTCAAGATTCCTTGTTCGGTGTTCTTAAGCTCAAACGGTGTGAAATATGAGTGAACGGGCGCTTATCGTAACCTATTACTGGCCGCCGAGCGGGGGTGCCGGCGTGCAGCGACCGCTGAAGTTTGCCAAATACCTTCCCCAATTCGATATTCAGCCGTTTGTTCTCACGGTTGAAAATCCCACCTACCCGATACGGGACGAAAGCCTGGAATCAGATATCCCTGAGGAGGTGGAAGTCTTTAAATCGAATACCATTGAGCCGTTTTCGCTCTACTCCAGGCTGGTCGGCAAATCCGTCGCAGACTCAACCAAGCCTACCATCCAGCTCAAATCCGGCAGCTGGAGTGCCAAGCTTAGCGCCTGGATCCGTGCCAATATTTTTCTGCCGGATGCCCGTGCGGGCTGGCTGCTCAGCGCACGGTCCAGCGCGCTGTCGATTGTCGAAGAGCACGATATCGGTACCATCATCACGACGGGTCCCCCCCATTCCGTGCATTTTACCGGAAAGCATGTGAAGGAACGAACCGGCATCCGGTGGATTGCCGACTTCCGCGATCCGTGGACCGGTGTCTACTACAACAAGCTGATGCCGCGCACCTCCCTGGCCCGGCACATTGATGAAAAGCTGGAGAAATCGATCCTCCAAAACGCCGATGAAGTTGTCGTAATTTCTGACTCAATGGTCGACATTCAGCGCAAAATCATCGATCGCACCTACCACGTTATTCCCAACGGCTTTGATCCCGATGACTTTCAACCTGGAAATTTTAAACCCGAAAACAGATCGGAATCCCAACTCACGATCCGCTTTGTGGGGAGCGTGCGGGACGGGGCGATCCCCGATGGGTTTTTAAGGGCCCTGGCCAGACTTAAAAATCCCGGAAAATACAGGATGGAGTTTATTGGGAATCATCATCCCTCCCTCCGGGAATGGGTTGACGAGCTGGACCTCCGTGATGTGGTTGAGTTAAAACCCTATGTCCCGCATGAGGAGGCGATCCGCGCCATGTGCACCGCCGACCTGTTGCTGCTGAGCATCTCCAAAACGCCCGGCAGCGAACTCATCCTCACCGGAAAACTGTTTGAATACCTGGGTTCAGGGACCCCCATCCTTTTTCTCGGCACCGTTAACGGCGATGCCGCGCAGATCATTCGGAAAGCAGGGCAGGGTGTCTGTTTTGAACACCACCAGGTGCCCGAAATTACGGAATTCCTGGAACATTATTCCCGTTCCGAGGCGCAGGCCTACAAGCAACCCCAGGGGCAGAAAGAGCACCCGTTCTCACGCCTGCGCCTGACCCGACAATTGGGAGAACTGATTTCCAACCGTTAGATTCCCAGCCTATGGATACCCGCAGCCGCTACGTACTCAATATTTTCCGACATCTTTACCAGGTGCCCGACGAGGTCGAAATTTTTTATGGTGATGATCAATATCCCAACACCAAAGGGGTTTTTGTACCCAACCATGCGGGCGACTTCTTCGAGGATCGAAACCAGGTTGATCCCGCCACTCTGACATCCAGGGAGTGGAAAAACACGGAGGTACCGTTCCTGTTTGAGCAGACCGCCGAGGCCGATTTTTTTACCCGGCAGTCCGATGCGATCAGATTTTCTTATGACATCATCGGCGCCTCATTCTACTTTTTGAGCGGATGGCAGGAATATGTTTCCCCAAAAAGGGACAAATATGGGCGTTATCCCTACAGGCAAAGTCTGCAATTCAAGCTGGGAGCCCCTCACATCCCGTTTGTCAACTACTATTTTGATATCCTGAAAACGGCCATCGAGCAGGTCTATAGCGTTGAGCTTGCTCCCAGAAAGATCGAAAGCCATCCCTATACATTCATTCTCACGCACGATATTGACAGCGTCTACTCCGGCTGGCTGCAAGACGGTTATTCGGCCTTAAAGAGCGGAAAAACGGGCAGATTGATCCGCATCCTGTTGCAAAAGATGAAGGGCGATGATCCCTGGTTTAACCTGGGAGAGATTATTGCGTTTGAAAAAAAACGAGGTGTGGATTCCACGTTCTTTTTCCTTGCAAGGCAGGGAACGCACCAGGGAATTAAGCACGCCGATTACTCGCTGGAGGACCCGGCGATCCCCCAACTCATGGACCAGGTTCGCAATGCGGGAGCAGAAATCGGGCTCCACGGAGATGTTGAGGCGCATCGATCCCCGGCCGCCCTGAAGCGAAGCATGAACCGGTGTGGACCGACCATCAAGGGCAACCGTTTCCATTTCCTCATGTTTGATGTCCGTAAAACACCGGGAATTCTATCCAGCTGCGGCCTGGAGTACGACAGCACCCTCGGTTTTTCGGAGCATGTGGGATTCAGAAACGGCATCTGCCACCCTTTCCCCCTGTATGATCTCGAAAATAACAGACCCACCACTGTCCTGGAAATTCCCCTGGCCGTCATGGATGTCACCCTGCACAACGCCAAATATATGGGATTGCCTCCCGAACAGGCCTTCTCCGGTATTGAGCCCGTCATCCGGGAGCTCCACAAATTCAACGGTGCGGTCTCCATCTTGTGGCATAACAACTATTTCTCTGACCTAAAGTACCACGGCTGGAAGGATGTGCTTGACGAAGTATTTACACGGGCCAGGACCGATGAGGCATTGATTACAAAGGCGGAAACGGTACTTCAAACCTTTAACTTTTCGAGCAGATGAACAGAACGCCCCGCGTAGCCTTGATGAGAAATCGGATATATCCCGGCGGCGTTTTCCACGTGATGCTGCAGATGATCCGCAGCCTGAACCAAAAGGGGGTTGTTCCCGATCTGGTAACGCTGAAATCCAAAGTTTCACCCGAGCTTGCGGCCCAAAAATATAATATGGAGGTACAGTTCAGGGTTCGGGAAATCCTGGCCGACCTGCGGATACCCTATGAATGGCACATCCTCCTGTTCAACAAAATCAGCCGGCATGAGTTGAGAAAATATGATATCGTAATCAATCACAACAATACCTCCTTTCTCTACGAGCGTCCAGGTCGGCAAAAACTGATAAGTTATGTTCACTTCCCCAGAAAAGCGCGTGGCCTCTCCCGGGCGCAGTCGATCCACAGGCCGGAGGGTCCCCGGAAAAAGTGGTACCACATACGCCATGATCCATTTATGCTGGCTTCCCATGCCTACCGGTTCGACAACCACGTTGACAAAGAGGAAATAGTCCTGGCCAACTCAACGTTTACCCGTCAAACGCTGCTGAACCATTATGCTATGGAGGCTGCCGATGTTGACGTGCTGTATCCCCCGGTGGAGATTCCCGACGGTCTGCCGTCGTCTCCCAAAGATGAAATGATGGTGGTGAGCCTGGGACGGTTTGCCCCGGAAAAACGACAGATGGAGCAGCTTGAAATTGCCCGGCAGCTGCCGAATCTTCAGTTCCGGATTATGGGCTTTCTCTCGGATCAAAACTATTTTGAGAAATGCCGGGCTTATAAAGAGCGGCATGGACTTGATCACGTAGAGTTGCTGCCCGATCTTCCGTTTGATCAGTTGAATACTTTGCTGGATCGCGCGGGCCTGTTCCTCCACTCCATCCGGAATGAACCGTTTGGCATCACCACCGTGGAAGCGATCTCCCACGGCTGCCTTCCGGTGGTACCCGATTCCGGCGGACAGGTGGAGATCGTCCCGGATCAGGATCTGCGATACTCCGACACCGCTGAAGCAGCAGCAATCATAAAGCGGGTGATCGACGTTCCGCCGGGAGCCAAAAAAGAGCGCAGGGACCGGTTGTTTAAACGGGTACAGGAATTTGACACCGACAATTTTCGTCAGCAGTTTGACGAGTTGTTGAACAAAGTGACAGGAGCAAGCTGATGAAACTCAGGCAAATTCTTGAAAAATTTTACCAGGTAAACGTCGATCTCTATCGTGAGTTGCGCGACCAGAGCCGGATTCACCGGCAAATCCGGGAGGTTGACGTTCGCAGCCTCTATGACAGGGTGCACCGGGAAGCCGCTCCCTGCTTCGTCCTCTCCACTGGTCGCTGCGGCACCAGGCTGCTAACGGATATCCTGCAGGAAAGCGATCAACTGAGGCCGCAGCACGTTCCAACCCCGGAATTAACCTACTACAGCAGTTTTGCCTACAAAAATGCCCGTGAAAAACCGGAGCTCGTATCCAGCATTATAGATTCGGCACGCTACGAACAGATCCGTGATGCCTGGGTGCTCGGGAAAAAGTACGTGGAGACCAACAACCGCATCACCTTTTTTTGCCATGCCCTCGCAGACCTTTTTCCCGGTTCCAACTTCATCCACCTGGTCAGGAAGCCCGAGGAATTTATCACCAGCGGGCTGGCCCGCAACTGGTACAGCGGCACCGTACTGCATGACGAGGGCCGAATTGCCCCCGAAGATAACCAGGTGAGTCAGGCAGAAAAAATTGCCTGGCTCTGGAATGAAACCAATGGCTTTATCGAAGCGTTTAAAGAGACCTGCCCGGAGGAGCGGGTGCTGACCATCCGCGCCGAAGAACTCTTCCATTCAGTTGATACCACGTTCAGGATATTTGATTTCCTGGATATAAACCCGGTTGCTGAATCGGTCATCCGGAACAAAATCAGTCGGCCGGTAAATCAACAGGACAAAAGCCGGGTTCCGAAAGACCGGGTTACCGGGCAGCTACTGGAGCAATGGACCCCGTTGCGTTCGCGTTATTTCACATAAAAAACGACAACAACCAGGCCTATTTTGAATTTAATCCGCCGTAAAAAACAGGAAGAACGCACGCACCTGCTGATCCTCGGGCTCCCGCGTTCGGGTACTTCGCTGCTGGCCAGCCTGCTGGGGGCGCACTCAAAAGCCAGTGTTATTTGCGAAGATTTCGGGCGCAGCTGGATGGATGTACTGGGCAAACCGGTGGTTGGCAACAAGCTGTGCGTGCCCCGACAGATCGACCTGGACCGACGGCGCACCATTGCCGTTAAGCTGGCAAATCGACTTGGCCTCCTGAAACGGTGGCCAAAAAGCACCTATTCCATCAACGACTACCTGATCATTCCCAACCTGAGGCTGATCCTGATCGAAAGAGATCCGGTTGACGTTCGAAACAGCATTCAAAACCGGGGAGCGGTTACCTGGACCGGCATGGATGGCACCATAAAAAACAGGGAGATCAGCACGAATGAAATCGACTACACCATCGACCGGGGTACGGCCATACTGGATACACTGAAGCCGAGAGAAAATGCCCGCACGCTCTCCTTCAAAGATTTAATCAACCAAACCGACTCGGTTCTGAAGGACCTGCTCCCTTTCATCGGCCTCAGTTACGAAGAAGGGCTGGTCGAAAACGGCACGCGGTGGAACTGGATGTATCCGAAAGTCAGCGAGAAGGGTATAGATGCGGACAAGGCTTAACGCCGCACCGAATCGAATAATTCAGGCCAACTGCTGTAAACTTCCTATATTGTGGACCGCAACGTTTAGCCAATTATCAGCATCAATTCCTAAAACCTATTATCTGGATCAAATTTCAGAGCCAAGTATTTCGAATTCGCGAAAAAGCTAACATTGGGTAAAACAACCGTTTTGCCCGGACCTCTTGCAGAATTAAGCAGCACCTGATACTATGAATGACAGACCCATTTTCCTGCTTGGAGCCCACAAATCGGGCACGACGTTGCTGCGGAGCATCTTCGATGGCCACCCCGACCTGTTTGTTGTTCCCTTCGAATCCCACTTTTTCCAAAACTGCTGCTTTTGGGTGGATTATGACTACCGCAGGGAGCAGCCCCGGAAGGTGAGCAGGGAAACGATCATCAATCGATTTGGCGACCGGCTTCGGCACCTCAACAACACCGACGACCGGCTGGGAGATTCTCCCGCCAACTTTACAATTGAGGTATCGAGATTTCTGGAGGTGTTCGGGCGGTTTTCCAGTGAAATGAACAACCGCGAGCGGTTTACCCTGCTTATGGAGGGGTATCACCAGGCACTGTATGACCGTCCCCTCCCAGAGAACAAGCGCATCGTTGAAAAATCAGTGGAACACGCGGAATTTGCACTGTTCCTGCAGCAGATGTTCCCCCAAGCGCGGTTCATACATATTGTACGAAATCCCTACGCAAATATCGTGTCGCTGCGCAAGGCGAAGGTTCTCCAATCCGGGTTTCCCCTAGTATTTCGCATGCTCAACTCTCTTTACAACAACTACTACCACCTGTACCGCAACCGGCAGCTGATCGACGACTATTACCTGGTTCGATATGAAGACCTGCTTTCAGATCCACAGGAAGAGATCAACAAGATGGTGGAGTTCCTGGATCTGCGGTTTGACAAGTCCCTGCTTGAACCGACAAAGTTCGGGGCCCCCTGGAGCGGCAACAGCGCCACGGGGCGGGATCTCTCCGGCTTTGACCAAAGCCGTATCGACAGCTGGAAAAGGGAGATCAGTGCCATGGAAATACTGCTGCTCAACAGGTTGTTTGACTACCCGTTTGAGGAGTTCGGCTACCAGAAACTCCCGGATCCACCGATGAGGCGATTCCTGGAAAAAGTCAACGGCGAAGGCATCAGGCGGTACCTGGTCAACCGACTCTGGCTGGCCTATCTTTCATACAATCCGGGTAACGAAATATGAGGTCCGAACTTTGGGTGTAATCATTCGACAGAGCATTCAAAACACCGTCATCGCCTACGTGGGAGTGGGACTGGGATTTATCTCCACCATCCTGCTCTATCCCCGCGTGTTGACACCCGACCAGTACGGACTCACCCGCATCCTGATCTCCCTGACCATGGTATGCACCCAGTTCGCCCATTTGGGGATGAAGAACACGGTCACCCGCTATCTCCCCCATTTCAAAGAAACATCCTCCGGCAAACATGGACTCCTTTTCCTCACCGTGGTAGTGCCGATGGGGGGATTTCTGATCTTCACGATACTCTTTTTCCTCTTCGATGATCAGCTCATCTACTACTACCGGGACCAGTCCCAGCTCATCAACCGGTATTACCTTTACCTGCTGCCACTGGTGGGCGTGGTGCTTTACTACGAGGTACTCAACAGCTACGTACGGGCACTCAAGGATTCCGTTACCGGGTCGTTTCTGAATGAAGTGGTGATGCGTATTCTCATTATCGCGCTGTTGATCCTTTACTCCTTCGGCCTGTTCGATTTCACCCTCTTCATGCTGTTGTTCGTATTGGTCTATGCGACCGAACCGCTGGCCCTGCTGGGATATCTCTACGCCAGGGGAGAACTTGCCTTTGCCATTCCGTTCAGGGATTCTAGCAGAAAGCTGGCGCGCAACATGCTGGCCTACGGCACCTACACCATGCTTGGCGGGCTGACCACTATTTTAGTGAGCAACATCGACATCATCATGCTCGGATCAATGTCGAACCTGGCCAACACGGCGGTCTATGCCATCGCCTTCTATGTTGGATCCGTGATCGAAATTCCAAAGCGCTCCATTGCCAAAATCGCCACGCCGATCATCGCCGACCTTTCGAAAGAGAAAAACTACGACCGGATACGCGACCTGTACAGCCGGACCTCGCTCACCCAGATCATCGGAGGAAGCCTGCTGCTGGTGGGCATCTGGGCCAACATGCACAACCTGATGGATCTGCTTCCGTCGGAATATCACGGAGGGCGATGGGTCATCATCGTTATCGGCTTTGCCAAACTCATTGATATGGCGGCCGGCGTAAACGGGCAGATTATCCTGCACTCCAGGCACTACCGGTTCGACCTGCACACCATGATTTTACTGGTGGTATTGACTGCCGTCACCAATTACCTGCTGATCCCGGTTTACGGTATACTGGGAGCGGCCCTGGCCACTGCCATTTCGATTTTTATCTACAACCTGATCAAGTACGTTTTTGTATGGATTAAATTTTCAATGCAGCCACTCCGCCGGGAGGCCTTGTGGGTACTGCTCATTGCAGCCGGATGCCTGCTGGCCTCATTTCAGATTCCCTACATGGTCAATTTTGTGGTCGACGTCACCGTCCGGTCGCTGGCAATCGCCTCTGTTTTCCTCGGATTAATCCTTATGTTTGACCTTTCTGACGACGTCAAGCGACTGACGATCGAGACGGTGCGCCGCATTCGGGCATTCCTCAAGAACCGCTAACGTTTATATACCATGAGCATGGAGCACACCAAGTTAAACCGACAGCGATCCGGGCAGTACCGGAAATCTGCCGACAGGGAAGCGTTCCTGGATCAATTTAACAGCGCGTTGCAGCCTTTCGAGCAGCAGGAATATGCCGACATCCCGCCCTCTCATCCTTTCCTGTTCGTCATCGGCCTGCCGCGCTCCGGCACCACCCTGCTGAGCCAGCTGCTGGTCCACTGCCTTGACGTGGGCTATATCAACAACCTGGCGGCCCGGTTTTGGAGGGCCCCCGTAACCGGCATCCGGTTTGCTGACAGCGTGCTGGAAACGGGCCGCTTCCAGGCGTTTCAATCGCACTACGGGGCCACCCAAGAGCTGGCGGATATCCACGAATTCGGTTATTTCTGGCGGGAATGGCTCAAAAAAGATTCCTTCAAAAACATCAAAAACGCCCGTGCCATCGAAGATCAGATCGACTGGGGCGGGCTCCGAAAAGCACTGGCCAACATGCAGGCGCAGTTCAACCGCCCGATGGTGTTTAAGAATATCTTCGGCTCGTATCACATCCCAAAGCTCAACAACGTGCTGGAACAAACACTTTGGATCTATATCGAACGCGATCCGCTGGATACCGCCGTTTCCATCCTGGAGGCGCGCCGGAAATATTACGACGATCCCAACAACTGGTGGAGCTACGTTCCCCCGCAGTATGAACAGATTATCGACAAAGACTACTGGCACCAGATCGCCGGACAGATTCACTACCTAAAAAAGTTTTATCACCAGGAACTGGAAGACATGGAGGATTCCGGCCGGGGATTGTCGTTTTCGTATGATAAACTCTGTTCAAATCCGGCGGGTTTGCTGGAGGCCGTGACCGATCGAGTCCGGAAGCTCTATGGAGTTGAGATCCCGATCACCCAAAAACCTCCGTCCCGGTTTGAGTACAGCAGTTATAAAGATAGCACCGAGGAGAAGCAGCGTTTTAAACAAATTTTAGAACGCTTTTGAACGACGATATGTGTGGGACACATTCAGCCACCGGAAAATCCACAACCCAAAACTCAAGACTCAAGACTATAAATATGACTCCCGATTCACCCGTCGTTGCGATCCATCAACCGAACTACATCCCCTGGCTGGGTTATTTTCAAAAGATGTGGGAAAGCGATATTTTTGTATTGCTCGACACCGTGCAGTTTCCCCGCGGGCAGAGTTTTGCCAACCGCAACCGGGTAAAAACCCACAACGGTACTTCCTGGCTGACCATCCCGGTTTCAACGCCTTCAGGTGAGAAGGGCAAGGTGCCCTATACGGAAGTTGAGTTTGCCGGCACCAAGTGGAAACGCAAGCACCTGCGCACCCTGCAGATGAACTATAAAAAAGCGGATTACTACGATGAGATCTATCCCATGTTGGAGAAAGAGATCGAAAAACATCTTGATTTCGTGGAGCTGAACATCGCCCTGATCACTAAAATCGCCTCCTACCTGGGCATTCAAACACGACTGGTGAGGCTCTCAAGCCTGTTGGATACGTTCGGTGAAAAGACGGACTTGATAATTGACATCTGTAAAAAATGTCATTCCAGTATTTACCTATCGGGAACGGGCGGGGGCAAGGAATACAACGATGAAGAAAAGCTCAATGAGAATGACATTGAACTGCGATACAGCCGGTTTGCCCACCCGGAATATCCACAGCTCTGGGATGGATTCGAACCCAACCTTTCGGTCATAGACCTTCTCTTCAACTGCGGACCTGAGAGCAGTGCAGTGCTTTTTCGCAAGCAGTAATTCAGTTCTCAGAAAGAAAATCGATTTATAAATCCGTGCAGAAATTTATTTACGTACTTCGTGTTTCGTAATGGGAATTATGTATTTGTTTGTTGCTGCTTTCAAACGCAGTTCTACCAACGGTAAAATAAATGGACACCGCTACTTTCATCCCGGAAATAACAGATTTTGCAGGTTCCTATTTGGTTCTTGATTTCTAATTCCCGATTCCCAATTCTCGTCCTGTACACTGTCCCCTGATCCTTGTATCTTTGGCAACGATTCTGGCCAATAATCCGTTAGAAACGCTCATTACAACGAAATTCAACCAGTCGTCCATGGACGAATTACATATTTATAATTCGCTGACCCGGGAAAAAGAACGATTCAAACCAAATAAAGAAGGCTTTGTGGGCATCTACGTTTGCGGGCCCACCGTCTATGGAGATCCCCACCTGGGACACGCCAAAAGCTATGTCTCCTTTGATGTAGTGATACGGTATCTCCGCTATTTGAACTACAAAGTGCGCTACGTGCAAAACATCACCGATGTAGGTCACCTTACCGACGATGCCGACCAGGGCGAAGACAAGCTCGAAAAACAGGCGCAGATCGAAAAGCTGGAGCCGATGGAGATCGCTGAAAAATATACCTACAACTACTTCCGGGACATGGACAAGCTGGGAGTACAGCGGCCGGATATTTCGCCCCGGGCCACCGGCCATATTCCAGAG
The DNA here is from genome assembly GCF_043951955.1 of Halalkalibaculum sp. DA384. Taxonomy (NCBI): domain Bacteria; kingdom Pseudomonadati; phylum Balneolota; class Balneolia; order Balneolales; family Balneolaceae; genus Halalkalibaculum; species Halalkalibaculum sp. DA384. The sequence goes on from NZ_JBINJE010000005.1 coordinate 112,659, forward strand.
CAGATCGAGATGGTCAAAAAGCTGCTGGATGAGGGGCATGCCTATGAGGTGAACGGCAATGTTTATTTTGATGTATCCTCCGACGAGGACTATGGCAAGCTCAGCGGCCGGGATGTGGAGGAGCAGGAGACCGGCACGCGAATTGAGACCGCCGGCGACAAGCGGGATCCCAAAGATTTCGCCCTGTGGAAAAAAGCCGGAGACGATCACATCATGAAGTGGAACTCCCCCTGGGGATGGGGCTACCCGGGCTGGCACCTCGAGTGTTCGGTTATGTCCACCAAATACCTGGGGCACAATTTTGACATCCACGGCGGCGGCCTCGATAATATTTTCCCTCACCACGAGTGCGAGATCGCCCAGAGCGAATGCGCCTTCCACGAGCCGTTCGCCAACTACTGGATGCATAACAACATGGTTACCCTGAACGGGCAAAAAATGGGAAAATCGCTGGGCAACGCGATCTCACTCGATGAATTTTTCCGGGGCAACCACGAGCTGTTGAGCCGAAAATGGGCTCCGCAGGTCATCCGCTTCTTCCTGCTGCAGAGCCATTACCGAAGCACCACCGATTTCACCGAAGAGGCCCTCGGCAGCGCCGAGCAGGGGCTGGAAAATCTCCAAAACATCATTCGTCTGATAGCGGACACCGAGCCCGGGGATGCCGAACCGTTTGATACTGAAGCGTTGGACTCGGAGCTGAGGCAGCGAATGAATGACGACTTCAACACGGCACAAGCTATTGCCGTACTGTTTGAAAACCTCAAAGCCCTCCGCAAACAGATTAACCAGGGCAACGTCCCCACCAACCTGGATGAGGTCAAATCCCTGCTGGAACGGTTTGTAGATGGAGTGCTCGGCATCTGGCCGGAAGCGGAAAAAGACACCGACCGGGACGACAAGACCGAAGACCTGGTGAAGCTGCTCATCGACCTGCGCTCCGAGGCCCGGCAGCAAAAGAATTTTGAACAGGCCGACAAAATCCGGGATGAGCTAAAAGCGATCGGCATTGAGCTTATGGACAATCCCGACGGCACCACCTTTGAAATCAAATAATAACTGCGGTTCGTGACCGGCAGGGCGTAATTTGCCCGCACCTGCACACGACCCAAGACCCAAGACTCAAGACTAAAAAAATGCAATCAACCGATTATTTTGTTTGGGATGCCGATCCGAGTGTCTTTAACCTCGGGACCATCAACCTTCCGTTCCCGGTCGCTGTCTGGGGACTCGTTTTGGCTGTTGTCGCCATTATCTACGGCTTTTCAAAACTCGAAGAACGCATACCGGAGCACGTGGAAGAACCGGCTGCCTGGAAAATCCTGGTTCTCATTTTTGGAGCTTTTGCAGGGGGACAGTTACTCTTCCTGGTACTTCCTTCTCCCACGATCAGTCAAATCGGGCCTATCCAGCCGCGCTGGTACGGGGTGCTGTTTGCAGGCGCATTTGTGGTCGGCTACCTGTTGACACGACGCATGTTCAGGCACGCCGGCCGAAAGGAACAGGAGGTGGAACAGCTGTTGACCTATGTGCTTATCGGCACCATCATCGGAGCCCGTCTTGGTCACGTTATATTCTACGATCCGGGATACTACTTGCGCCATCCCGGCGAAATCATCGCCATCTGGCGGGGTGGACTTGCCAGTCACGGGGCTGCTATCGGGATACTGCTGGCGATGTACTATTTTGTTAAAAAACAACGCAAAATGAGCTTTCTCTGGCTGGCCGACCGCGTGGTGATGGTGGTTGCCATCGGGGGCGCTTTTATCCGCACCGGCAACTTTTTCAACTCCGAAATTCTGGGCGAACCCTCCACCCTGCCCTGGGCCGTTATTTTTGCCAAAATCGACATGATTCCCCGGCATCCCACGATGCTCTACGAGGCCGTCCTCTGCATCGTCACGTTTGCGATCTGCTGGACCATCTACAAACGCTACAAGCACCAGCCACCCGAAGGCGGCATCTTCGGCGTGTTTATGCTGGTCCTGTTCAGCGGCCGTTTCCTGCTGGAGTTCACCAAAATGAATCAAGCCGGGTTTGCCGGCGACTGGGCGATCAACATGGGGCAATGGCTCAGTATCCCGCTGATTGTGGCCGGAATCTGGCTGATCCGAAAAGTAAACTGGAAGAAGAATAAAGGTTGAATCCTGAAGGTTTGGAGCCTGCAGTTTCGGCTAGTTTTTTTATATTGATGCAAAATTCTAACCGTCAACTTATTCAGATCAGATATTATGGAAAAACTTGATCCGGGAATTCGGGAAAAAATTGATCACTGGCTACAGGGCAACTATGATGAAGAGACCAAAGCTGCATTGCGCGAAAAACTGGAGCAGGAAAAGTATGAAGAGCTGACCGATGCCTTTTACAAAGATCTGGAATTTGGAACCGGCGGAATCCGGGGCATCATGGGGATCGGCTCCAACCGGGTTAACAAGTACACGTTTGGGATGGCTACACAGGGACTCAGCAACTTTTTGAATGCCCGGCACCCCGGAGAGCAGGTCAAGGTAGCGATCGCCCATGACTGCCGGAATAACTCCGAAACCCTGGCCCGGGTGGTGGCCGACGTATTCTCCGCCAACGGCATTAAAGTTTACCTGTTTGAAGGATTGCGCCCCACCCCCGAACTCTCGTTTGCCATTCGCGAGCTCAACTGCCACGGCGGGGTGATGTTGACAGCCTCTCACAATCCCAAAGAATATAACGGGTACAAAGCCTACGGGAGCGACGGCGGACAGCTTGTTGCGCCCCAGGATCAGCAGGTGATGGAAGAAGTCCAGAAAATTACATCGGTTGACGAAATTAAATTTGACGGAAATCCGGAATTGATCGATGAGATCGGGGAAGCGATCGACGAAAAATACCTCGAGGCCATTACAGCGTTGTCTGTTTCCCGCGATGCCATTAAACGGCAAAAAGATCTCAAAATCGTTTTTTCCCCCATCCACGGTACCGCAGGCGTACTTGCCCCGGCCGCGCTCGAACGATATGGATTCACCAACGTTACGCTTGTGGAGGAACAGATGCAGTATGATGGCAATTTTCCCACGGTTGAATATCCGAACCCGGAGGAGAAAGAAGCCCTGACCCTGGCCCTGGATAAAGCCAGGGAGATCGACGCCGAACTGGTGATGGCCACCGACCCGGATGCCGATCGCGTGGGGATCGCCGTAAAAGACCACAGGGACGAGTGGACACTGCTGAACGGCAATCAGACGGGGACCTTGCTCATCAACTACATGCTCAACGCGTGGAAAGAAGCGGGCAAACTGACCGGAAATGAGTATATCGTCAAAACGATTGTCACCTCCTACCTGATCGATCGCATTGCCAACGAATACGGGGTTGAGTGCTACAATACGCTCACCGGTTTCAAGTATATCGGGGAACTGATGACCAGGTTTGAGGGCAAGAAAACGTTTATCGCCGGGGGCGAAGAGAGCTACGGCTACCTCGTGGGCGAACACGTGCGCGACAAAGACGCCATCGTGGCCTCAACAATTATTGCCGAAATGACGGCCTATTACAAAGACCAGGGCAGCAGCCTGTTCGAGGCATTGCTCGACATGTATGTAGAACACGGCTATTTCCGGGAAAAACTGGTGTCGGTTTACAAGCGCGGGAAGAAAGGCGCGGAAGAGATCCAGCAGATGCTTAAAAACTACCGTGAAGCACCCCCCAAGCAACTGGCGGGCTCAGACGTAGTCATCATCAAAGACTACAAGACCGGCCGGGAAAAAAATATTTCCAGCGGAAAAACCACCGACATTAATCTGCCCAGCTCCAATGTGCTGCAATTTGTCACCGAAGACGGCTCCATCGTCTCTGTTCGTCCGTCGGGTACGGAGCCCAAAATAAAATTTTACTGCAGCGTCAATACCGAGCTGGAAAGCCGCGGTGAATTTGAGGCCGTGACAGAACAGCTTGAAGAAAAGATGGATCGTATCATCGAAGAGCTGACCGGGTAAACGTTGCTCAATATTTCCAAACCTCCAGGGTTTCCGAAAACCTTTGGAGGTTTTCTTTATGCGGCCTTTTTCCAAGCTGTTTTCCTCACTTCTATTTATTCCAGTTCTAAATTTTCATTAATTCCTTTCTTCCGTTCATCCGATTGCTATATTCCGCAATGTGTCAATTTCCGGATGATCATCAAGTATAAATGAATTTTCTCGATAAACCTGTAGTGGATGTTTTCCTCTACGCCCTTATTACGGCTGTAGCGACCGGGCTCGGAGCACTTCCATTCTTTTTTTTAAAGAAACTGACGCGAACATGGCTGGGAATTTCCAACGGCATTGCGGCGGGACTGATGCTGGCCGCCAGTTTTGGGCTTATCTATGAGGGATTGAATTACGACCTGTGGATGACAATCGGCGGTATCATTGGGGGCCTGGTGTTTATTGCACTGAGCCAGAAGCTGCTGGACCAGCATAATGACATCTCCATAGCCAGGCTGAGCCAGGCCGACGCCACAAAAATCCTGCTTATTTTGGGCGTCATGACGCTCCATTCATTTACCGAAGGCGTGAGCGTGGGGGTATCGTTTAGCGGCAGCCTGGACCTCGGCCTGTTTATCACAACCGCAATCGCCATACACAACATACCGGAGGGACTGGCTATCAGCCTGGTAATGGTGCCTCGCGGCACTTCCCCTTTCAAAGCGATGCTGTGGAGTATCTTCTCCAGCCTGCCCCAGCCGCTCATGGCGGTACCGGCATTCCTTTTTGTAGAAGTATTCCGGGCCTACCTGCCGGCGGGACTCGGTTTTGCGGGAGGTGCCATGATCTGGATGGTGTTTGCTGAACTGGTTCCCGATGCCATTGAGGATGCTCATCCCCGTACGGTGGCCATCACCGTCACCATCTCCGTTGCCCTCATGGTGCTATTTCAGGAATTGATTGGATAAAGGGGGCTTTGCAAAACCGTTGTATTGGCCAATATCGGCGTTTTCGCGGATTCTAAATCCTCATTTATGAGATATAAACTGCGGTTCCGAATCCGCTCAGGGGTTGGTCTTGACCAAAACCCCTGGTTTTTCAAAGCCCTCTAAAAATATTTTTACAGAATAAAGCTAGAAATTAAAGACGATTATCATTAAATAAGGCCCATCAAAATCACAGGGATATTTACAAATAATTTAAATTATAGGTTAACAGGGGAACATGAATCTATTTTCACTTGTCGGCTTGCTCTTTCTTGTCAATATAACTCCACAGGAAACCGACACAACAAGTCAGCAGTTGCCGCCGAATACCATCAACGTGTATGTGGACTGCCGCGGGTGCAGCGAATCCTACGTTCAGAATGAGATTAATTTTGTTCAATTTGTCCGCGATATGACCGATGCCGATGTTCATCTTCTTGTCACCCGGCAGTGGACCGGGAGCGGGGGACGCGAGTACCAGATCCGATATATCGGGCAGCGAAAGTTTGAAGGCCAGGAACAGCTCCTCACCTACCAGTCATACCAGTCGGATACCCAGGATATACGGCGGCGCGGTCTCGTAAAGAAAATAAAGGTGGGCCTGCTGCCCTACCTGCGGCAGACCTCCATCATCCAGGAGCTCTCCATTACCTATGACGGCACCCTTGACTCCTCCCCGCAACAGCAGGATGACAAGTGGAACAGGTGGATTTTTGAAGTGGGGATGGATTCCTTTTTCGACGGGGAAGATACGCGGAGCCGGATAAACATCTGGGGCGAAATATCGGCTTCCCGCATTACCGAGCAATGGAAAACCGATTTTGAGTTTGACAAAGATTTCAGGCGCCGAAGCTTCACCGATGAGGATACCACGGAAACCTACCTGACCGAAAGCAACCGGTACAGGGGCATAGTTGCCAAAAGCCTCAACAGTCACTGGTCGTTGGGGCTCTTCACAGAGGCGACCACCTCTACACGGAATAACTATGATCTGCGTATCGGGGGATCACCGGCAATTGAATACAACATTTTTCCCTATTCCGAATTCACTGAACGGGAACTCAGCTTGCGGTACGTGCTGATGACCACCTACAACAATTACGACAAGGTCACCGTCTACGGAGAGTGGGAGGAACTGCTGATACAAAATCGCTTTTCTGCCAACATGGAATTCACCCAGCCCTGGGGCGAAATCGAGGGTGACCTTGAACTGTACGCCTACATGCGGGACTGGTCGAAAAACCGGGCGGTCTTCGACCTTGAATTTGACTTCCAGATTACCCGGGGACTTTCCATGAATCTATCCGGGCGGTACTCCCTGGTCAACGACCAGCTCTCCATCCCCGCCGAGGAGATTTCCGACGAAGAGCAACTGCTCAACCTGAAAGAGCCCCCGACCTCCTTTTACTACAACGCATCCATCGGATTCGAATATACGTTTGGTTCAATTTACAACAGCGTGGTAAACCCCCGATTTTAGAATATCATACGGGACCTGTCCCTGTTATAGCCCTGTCTCAGGGAAAGAGTCCGTACAGTTACTTGTCACTACCATTACGGTCCCCACTTGCAAGCATGGAACTCAACTTTTCTCCTCCCTTGATGCCAAAATCGAGCGTACGGATCGGGAATGGGATATCGATACCGTTTTCATCAAACTCTTTCTTGATAGCCATAATGGCGTCACTTTGGGCTCGCCAGTAATCGGGATTGGTCCTGAAGTTCACCCAAAACCGGACTACAAAATTAATAGAACTGTCTCCGAATTCGTTGTAAAAGAACTCGATATCACGGCTTTGGTCTATACTCTCAAGCTTCTCTATCGCCCGGATCGCCAGTGTACGCGCCTTTTCCAGGTCATCTCCATACGAAACGCCGCAGGACAGGTCAATACGGCGTTCATTTTTCTTGGTAAAATTCTGCAACGGACTGTCAAACACCGATTTGTTGGGAATATACACAACCTGGCCTTTAGGTGTTCTCAGAATCGTATTACGCAGATTCAGCTTTTGGACGGTCCCGTAGAACCCGTTGGTTTCGATGATATCTCCTATTCCAAACGGGTGCCGAACGGAAAGCATGATCCCAGAAATGAAATTGGAGGCGATATCCTGAAAAGCAAAACCGATGGCCAAACCGATGATACCGGCACCGGCAAGAATCGAGGTAACCGTATCTTCCAGCTGTAAAATCTGCAGCGCGAACAGTATACCGAGACCAACCACCAACACGCCTACCACAGTCTCCAGCAGATTAATGATCGTGCGGTTTTTGGTCGTCTTTTCCAGTAGCTTTTTAACCGCCTTGCGCACCAGTTTCCCGATAAAGACAAATAAAATAAGTACGACAATCGCTACCGCTAAATTCGGCAACATACCAATGCCGGCTTCCAACCAGCTTTGTAATTTGTCAACGATCAATTTATATGCATCTGTCGCATCTGAAATATTCATTGGGCTCCCAATTTGGTTACTATTTGCAAAATCTACGCGGCTGCGAAAATCCGACTACTACAATAAGAATAAATCCCTTACCATTCCGTAGGAAAAATAACTGTTCAATTTCACAAGTTATTGAGCACGATGAAATAACAGGAATCGGGAATGTAGTTCAACCATTGACTGTTTGTTACATTCAGTACCGATGTTCACATTAATCCAAAATCAAAAAGTATTATGCCTAAAAGAAAAGCCGAAGCTATTTGGAACGGAGATCTGAAAGGTGGAAACGGAACCATGAAGTTCGGGAGCGGCGCGTACGAGGGCTCCTACAGTTTTGCCTCACGTTTTGAGGAGGGAACCGGCACCAATCCCGAGGAGCTGATCGGGGCTGCCCACGCCGGCTGTTTTTCGATGGCCCTTTCTGCTGCGCTGGCCGACCAGGGGTATTCGCCCGAAACGGTGGAGACCAACGCCGAGGTCACACTGAGCGTTTCTGACGCCGGAGCCTCAATTTCTGAAATTCACCTGAACACCACCGCCAGCATCCCCGATATTGACGACGATGAGTTCCAGACCATTGCAGAAGATGCCAAGAACAACTGCCCCGTATCCAAAGCGCTAGCAGGGGTCAACATCATTCTTGATGCCACGTTGAACTAACCTTTTTAGTACCCTGGAATCCCAACCTCCAGGGTACTCCTTTTCCCCGCCGGTAAGCTTCTGCTTTCTGCCGTATAGTTTGTATCTTCCCGCCTATGACCACGACTACAAATACCGACACGAAAACCGATCTTAAAAGTCTCACCAAACGGGAACTCCAGTCGTTCTGTGCAGAACTGGGACTCCAGTCGTACCGCAGCGACCAGATTTTCCAGTGGCTCTATCAAAAAGGGGTTTCCTCGTTTGACGAAATGACGAACCTCTCCAAAGATCTCCGCAGCCGCCTGGCCGACCTGGCTACCGTCAACCGTATTGAAAAAGTACACCTCCAGCAATCAAAAGACGGTACCATGAAATTCCTCTTTGAGTTGCAGGATGAGGAGAAACACAAAGTGGAATCGGTGCTGATTCCCGACTTTTACCCCGACGGGGCGCCCAACCGCCTGACCGTCTGCGTCTCTTCCCAGGTGGGTTGTGTATTCGGATGTTCGTTTTGCGCCACCGGAAAGATGGGCTTCTTTCGCAATCTGACTCACGGAGAGATCGTCGACCAGGTACAATATATAAATGAACTCTGCCTGGAAAAATATGACAAGCAGGTCACGAACATCGTATACATGGGCATGGGCGAACCGCTGCACAACTACCAGGCTGTCGTAGGATCTGCCGCAATTTTAACGGATGAGCACGGGCTCGATCTTTCACCGAAGCGAATCACCGTTTCAACGGTGGGCCTCACCAAGCAGATCAAGAAGCTCGCGGAAGAACGCCAGCCGTTTAACCTGGCAATCTCACTCCACGCGGCCAACGACGAGAAGCGGGACGAGATTATGCCGATCAACAACTCCATGAACCTGGAACAACTGAAAGAGGCGGTCACATATTATTATCACCAGCTTCACCGGCCGATAACCTATGAATATCTGCTGTTCGACGAGTTTAATGACACAGTGGAAGATGCTCGTGAACTGGCTGAAATCGTACACTGGGTGCCCAGCAAAGTAAATATCATCATGTATAATGATGTGGCGGGCGTCAAGCTGAAGCGGGCCCGCGAACAGCGGCTCGACCAGTTTATGCAGGAGTTGATCAGCCACGACGTGACTGCTACTGTTCGACGCAGTCGCGGCGATGATATCGATGCCGGCTGCGGGCAGCTTGCCATCAAGGAGGGACAAAAAGGTAAGACTATCTCAAATAATTAGCCGGATTTTCAGCCATTGGTTTCCGGGTTGCACCTGCGTGTCACAGCTTTATAGATTTCTCCTTTTCATCATTTGATAACACATGGGGCGTCCTATTATACGTATATCATTTTGATTATTCGCCTGGAGGAGTTTTTGTAATTGCCCGCTATTCAAGCCAAGAGGAAACCGAGTATATTTATTTAATTCCTTGAGTGTCGAGGAGGTGAATCCAGATGTTATCCTCGGTGCCTTCGGTGAGGATGAGGCCAACAAAAGTCCCGAAATGGTCGTAGGTAATACAAAAACAGCCACCGCTCCTGCTGCCTCTGCCTGTGCGGCAGCGATACCGAATAATATGGTGGGAATGACCTGAAGCGTGACCCAGGGTAACACCCACTCTTTGTTATTATAGTCTTGTATAGTAATCGATTGGATGATATCCAGATCCACCCCTATTATCTCATTAACATGAGAGTTTTCTTTTTGGGAATCCTGATTCTTCAATTTTACGTAGAGCAGGTTATTAGGACTGTCAATGGCCAGTAATTCTGCTGTAAAAGGCGGATTCTGCATTAACGATATATTTGCATGGTCTCCTTCAGGGGCAATGGTGAATAATGACCCGGTACAACCCCAAAAAATGAGTGGTATTATAAAGAACAGGTAAGATCGTAGTTTATTCATCTCTTGCTCTCCTTCAACGGGATTTTGGTTTCGAAAAAGGTTCTCTCAAGCAGCTCCTGGTCCCTCCTCCAGCTTCGCTTTAACTGCTCTAAGGTTTCTTCAGGTTGAAAAAGATTAAAGGTATAGTCGGTTGCTTTGTGGCTAATCCAGTTCCCTCGAAGCCATTCCGTGTAATAGCCGGATGATTGGAGAAAAAGAGTCGTGGCAAATTCTTGCTTTTGAGGAATGTGATAATAGAAATAATTAGCGTCTCCGGGATAAGCGACCAGATAATCCGAGTCTGTCGACTCAAGATGTTCTAAAACATAGGGATTTAGGTCTGCACTATAGTTTGCAACTGAGTCTGGGTATACTGTCTCTACCTTTCCCATCTCGTTATACCCAATATCATATCCAATAAAATCAATCATGAAGTTATCAGGAAACCATTCCAGCCGAACGGACATCGTCCCATTTTCGTCATGATAGACTGGCAATTCTATTGCCTGCTGCTTCCAGGCTAACGGACCAACATCACCGAAACTGGAAACCGTTTTCCATACTGCTTCACTGTTTGTACCCTTTTGTTTTATTTTGACATCCATTCCTGAAAATGCGCTATAAGCTGCGTGATAAAATGCGGCATATAGTGAATCGGAATTTAGGCGTCGAGTCCACTCAAGTGCTTTGACACCCTGTGACGCAAGCACAACGTCATAGAATAATACAGTGGATAGGAGGGTGTTTCTTACGTTAAGTACGAGGGTCACTTTATTCGCGGTCTCGGGGACCTGCAGCTTCAAGTCGATCCAGTCCCGGGATAAGCTGTTTTCAGCCTGGTCAAAACGACTGCTAACACCAGTGAACCAGGTCGTATCTTGTTTGCGAACCATCGCCTGAATATCCTGTCCATCCGAATTTATGACCTCAACAGGGAGGATATGGTCTTTCACTAAAGCCACTCTCCCCTCTGGAGTTGGATAGGCTGTCGTGTTGGAAGGGTGATGGACAGCCTGTAGCTTAAATTGATTAATATAGTGCGTTTCCAGGGCCTCGTTGGTCAGTCGGATGGTGAACCTCCCATCTGTTTGGGGTTTTTGGGTAAGGCGATCGAAATCAACTTCCTGGAAAAAGCGAGAGAGGTTATAGGAGAATAGCTCCGCTTCAAGTTCATATTTGTTACCATCAGTCGTGTAAACAGTGGGACAAGATCCAAAACAACACTTGGGACAGCTCAGGCAGTATACAGAAAGAGGGGCCATGATTGTTCCAGTTATGCCCATTATTGCAGATCCTAAAATTGTCCCACCAGTTTGTTTTTCTTCGTAGGTCGTCATTGTCGCAATACTGTCTAAATGGATTCGGTGTTGACTAGAATCTCCGCTGTAATTGAGCCAATACTGTGTACCCGGTCCCTCGATAAAGTTACCAGAAACAGTGAATCCTTCATTGAAAATGACCAAAGAGGAGTCTTTTAAGAATACCTTGGCAGGTGATTCGATCTGTTCGCCGGTTTGGTATTCAGTCGGCTCTACAGTAACAGCCTTTTTGCTGGAAAAGCAGCCGTTGATGAAAAGGATTAGCAACAAAGCGACCGGCAAAATTTTTTCTATCAACATTTCCATGATCTTTCCCTAAAGTGGATTAAATATTTTTCAGCCAATTGATATGACTGGCCAACACCCCGATGAGCACTAACAACAGCGTTTGTATTGTGATTAGAAGGTGTGACCATTTCCTGTTAAACATGATCTCCTCCTCCGGGAGCCAGACATAAATCAAAAGATTATTGGTAAGTATTATTAACCAGTATTCGGGCACCCATCCCATTACAACGGCAGTCAAAAGTCCAAGCCCTGTAATTACATTCAGCGTTGAAATCCAATCGAAGGCTCCTTTTATCCCCTTTAAAACAGGAATGGTTTGTACCTTGGCTGCCCGGTCACCTTTCTGATCACGTATATCCCAAATCAGTTCCACCATCCAAACTGATCCGAACATCAGGGCTGCAGCCACCCCATGTTTAACTGTTAGAGGCTGGGCGGTATGAACAGCAGGATAAATTACGACCAGTAAAGACCACCCAATTCCAGAGGTCACATTTTTTAAGATCGGTATATTCTTAAGCCGAGATATTTTGCCAAATGGCATTAGTGATAAGGGGGTACTGTACAGAACTCCCAAGAACACTACCAATATGAGTATCCCCAATGCGTTGGGATTGCCGGTCAGAGGAACAAGCATTAGACACAGTACCAGGGATAATATGCAGCCGTAAATAAGAATCGCTTTTGAGTTTTGGCTATGCCAAGCTCTTGAAGGGCTGTTTATCTGATCTTCTACCATATCGAACAAACGGTTCCACTCATATATGCAAAACATCATCAAAGAGACAATCACTAGATTTGTGATTGGAAGGGGGGTATTGGCAAGTTGTGCCCACGCCCAAGTTGCTGAGGCAGCGCATACCACAACGTGGATTCGATTCCGAACAATTCTCTTGATTAGCCTCCGGAACCAGCCCACTACAATTTCCGTTTGCTCATTCCGTAATCGGATCATACTCTCTCATGATTTTTAAAGAATGGTGATTAAATCAATAATATTATTTTTTAAAATATAGATGCAATATTACCAATCTAGTGTAGGGAAATTATAAATTGTGAAGTAGGGAAAAATAGCAGGGGATGCCTGTCAAGAAATGGATAAACAGTGTAAGAAAAGTTATTTGAGAAGAACTCAAAGATTTTAGACAGGAAGTTGTACATGCCATTAATTATAAAAGTCAGAATGGCACTAAAAACAGAGATAAACCAGCAAGCAAAATAAGGCCTGATGAATTGGCAAATATGCAATAGATAAGTTTAACCACACTTTATCGAATACAGCATGAAGATAAGCTGCCAACGAAGATTAAAATGGATAGTCGTACTGCCGGTTGGCTAAGATCAGATTTAAGAAATGGGTTAAACAAAAGAAAAGGAACTGATTAGACGAGTATCCAGACCCGGTGAATAGCACAATGACCTCCGAAATAGCTGCTCCGTACACATTTTAGTCAACTGCATCTTCTGCTGAACAATCTTGGAAACTTTTGGAGCAGGCATCGCATTTGAACCATGTAAATCATTAATCTGAAATCAGGATATTTTTATGCAGGAAATTATTATTACCGGCGCTTCAAGGGGATTCGGCCAGGAAGTAGCCATTGAACTGGCAGAAACGGGACGAAGACTGCACTTGATTTCTCGCAGTAAAGCCGGGGTGACTGCCGGGAAAGTCCGTGACAAAGGAGGTCAGGCGGAAATATGGGCGATGGACCTGAGCCTCACGGATCGACTGGAAGATAATTTCGAACTGGTACTGGATGCGATACAGACCGATGAGGCGGATTTTATCGGCCTGATCAACAATGCGGGGACCATTGAGCCGATAGGCCCACTCGGCAAATACGATGTCGGAGACTATCGAACCAATCTTGAACTGAACTACGTGGCCCCCGCCGTGCTGACCCATCTTTTTGTCAACCGCTTCCAGTTGGTACCGGCCATCAAGCGGGTACTTTTTGTGGGATCCGGCGCATCCGGCAGGCCCATTCACGGTTGGAGCCACTACTGTAGCAGCAAGGCCGGTGTGGATATGCTGGCCCAAACGGTAGCCGTTGAACAGCAGACGCAGGAGCATCCGGTGGAAAGTGCGGTCTTTAATCCCGGTCGCATCGAGACCAACATGCAGAAGATCATCCGAGGGAAAGATGAGGAGGATTTCCCCCTGGTGGATGATTTTATCGCTTCAGCCACGGACGGACGCAACTTGCCGCCCGCTCAAATGGCCAAAAAACTGGCACAAATCTACCTGGGCGAAAACTATCCACACGGGGAGATTGTGGGGAGATGAGAGAACCGACACATAAAATATCCAGTTTCCTGTCGGCTGGGAAACTAAAAAAACCTTAGGCCTTTGGGTCCCTATACCACCGGATAAGATTTGAGACACCATACAGCAGTAAAAATACAGCAATCAGGTACGCCACCGAACCCGGATTGGCAAAGAGCATGAACGCAATGACCAGGGTAATGACACCAGTTGCCGCAAAACCAAGGGAGAACAGCAACAACAATCCGAACAGCCCCAGGAACGTTGCAAAGGTGAACGGTATCAGTTCAGGGAATATAAATATTAAAATACCTGCTACAATAGGCACTGCCGAGAGCCATGATGGTATTCGAAAGGCGATGAACAGCAATCCGAGGGCTACTAAATAACCGCCCGCAATCAGGTACAGGAAGTTGGGATAGACCAAAGTGAGTACGCCCGTGGCCAGGGCAAGCAGTGCGTTCAGGATCTGCCGTTCCCGCGTTTTGTATTGGACAGTTATTCGGTATTGTTCAAGCATGATAAATTTTAGTCATTGAATTTATTCAAGAAGTAACCAACGGGCGTACCTCTTTATCAATTTTGCTTCCGGATTCATCCCGGGTCTGATCCAGGTCGTACCGGGCCTGGAGATTCATCCAAAATTCAGGGGTGGTACCCAGAGCCCTTGACAGACGCAGGGCGGTATCGGCCGTTATGCTCCGTTTCTCGTTAACGATCTGGTTGAGCCGCGTATGGGTTACCCCGATTTTGTCGGCGAATTCCCGCTGGCTTATGCCCATCGGTTCTATAAACTCTTCCCGCAGTACTTCCCCGGGATGGATAGGTTGAAGTTTTTTTGTAGTCATGGCAATGGCTATGTGAGTTTTGATCAATGATCATCAACAATCTCTACATCATACGCATCACCCTGGCTCCGGGTAAAACAGATGCGCCATTGATTGTTGATTCGAATGCTGTGCTGGCCTTCGTGATCTCCTCCGAGTGTTTCCAAACGATTGCCCGGAGGTACGCGAAGGTCATTGATGTCAGCGGCAGCATCAATCATTCTAAGCTTTCGCAAGGCACGCTGCTGAATCGTCTCCGGCAGCTTTTTAGAGTAGGTTCTGTTGAAGACCTCCTCTGATTCCTTGTCGTTGAATGATTTTATCATACCCAAATGTAATTCGTAACGTTCCGCGTTACAAATATGTTATATAATTTTGCAGGTGCTCATTTTATACTGAATCAGCTACTGTGAAAAAACTCGTACTCTTATCAGTAATCTTAAACAGATCCGCTAAGGAATTTACGTTACCTGAAATTGCTCCTCATTTTCTTCCAGGTAATCCTTCAGCGACAGTGGCGGACGGTCCAGAATCTGCTCAACCATGGGACTGACGTCTGACCGGCTTCCATCCTTTATTTTGCCGAACACGGCGATCATCGCATCAATGTAGGTGTCGGAGTAGTCGCGGCGTTCCATTTCGCTTCGGTAGGTCTCATCGTCCGGATTTTTATAGGTGATATTCGTGCCGAGTACTTCAGAAAATATATCGGCAGCCTCAAAAAGGTCCACCGCTTCCGGTCCGGTGAGGGATATGGTCTGCTGCTTGTAGTCCGATGGATTTGCAAGGAGTTCGGCGGCTGCTTCCCCGATATCGCGGCAGTGAATAAATGAGACTGTACCCTCACCACAGGGCAGAAAGAGCTGCTGCCGCTCGCGGATATCTTTGGTCTGGTACATCTCAAAGTTTTCCATGAAGAAATTAGCATTGATAAAGGTATAATCGATGCCTGACTCTTCAATGGCATTAGCCACGCTCGGATGGGAGGCGATAAACACAATATGCTCGATATCCTGCTTTTGGGCTTCCTCCACCATCGGCATAATCAGTTCTGCGGCATTGGGCGTGGCAGAGGGGCCGCATAGAAACAACTGCTGGTGTCCCTCAAGGGCCGGGCCGAAGCTGTCGGGCTCTTCATAATCCAGGAATACGGTATCTACCGATTCCCCAAGCTGGTCCTGGGCCCCTTCTGCATCACGGGTGCCTGCGGTAAAGTTCAGGTCTTTCTGTTTCAATGCATGAACCAGGGGAGTTCCTACATTCCCGGTGGCGGCTGTTACCAGAATCTGACTCATAGTCAATTTAGTTTAAATTGTTGGTCTCCGATTAGGGCTATGCAAACGTAACACACATTCGGCTCGTTCAAGGATTGGCTACCAGTCCGGGTATTAGATTAAAGGGGGGCTTTGAAAAACCATCCAACTCACCGTTTCCCCCCCCCATCCCTTCACATGACTCAAAAACTATATGCCATTATAAACGGGGATCACTATTAGGGAAGGAATTTTTATGACTTGGTTTTTTTGATGGGCTGGGAAATCAAACCAAACTACCAATATTTGGAAGCCAATATTTCTACCTCAAATCCAAGGGATTTATAAGAGGCTATTTTGGAACAGTGCCTACAGTTGGATATGGACGCGATAGCAAGAGATATTCCCCATTTCTTTTTGACACTGCTGATGTTTAAAGAGTAACTCGCTTTAAGGATGTTGTGCAACAGTATGCGTTTTAAAAAATAATCTGTGCCCTTTGTTATTTCGTAGTCCGGCAACACACTGTAATACCATTTTAGGTCTTATAATAAATGTAACTCCCTGTATATCAGTGCATTACAAGAAATATAAAATAATCCTCGTGAGAAATGCAGGCTAAATTACTCACATAAGAAATGTAATCGATCTTCAAGTCGATTCTTACGTTTTAGATCACATCCACGTCCCGAGTGAACAGCAAATTTAAATTCTGCCGGCAAGTTGTTACCGGTTTTTTGTCCTCAGTCTTGGTTTTGGGCTTCAGTCTGTCTTTTCAAAAACCATCCGGTAATGATCGAACAGTTCACGTTCGAAGCATATCCTGTTGGGACTGGTACTGAGTAGAGCTCTGAAATTAATGTCGGTGAGGTATTTGGGTAACAGCGTGAGCAGGAAGGCGTATTTCTTCAGGTTAAACGACCGGTATCTCTTTTCCCACTGACGGATCGTTTCAATATAGTCCAGCCGACCGCTGCTCTTGCTGATCAGTTTGAAAAGTGGTTTGGCATTGTTAATCACCATCTCCGATCCGTAGGGTAACCATGATCCGGGAAACTGCTTCTCCATCAATGCTAATATATAGGCGTCCGAACTTTTTTCGGCGTTAATATCGATATCCTCATAATCGATCATATTTTTGCCGAATACCATTGTCTGCAGGTACATTCTTCCGCCCGGCGGCAACAGGTCATACACCGTACGGAAAAACCGTCGGTACACCTCTTCCTGTTTTCCCGCTTTATACTCTTCAACCGAACAAAAATGTTCGAAGGCACCGAGCGAGACCACAGCGTCGAATGTTCCGTAATCATCCTGTGTCACTTCCAGGCAGTTTTTGATATAGACCTCCAGCCCGTTTTTTCGGCACGCCGCGGCCTGGGCGTCAGAGAGCGTAAGGCCAATACACTTTGCCCCCACTTCGTTGGTAATGTAATTGACCAAAGGCCCCCAGCCGCATCCCATGTCCAGCACCCTGCTTTCGGGGGTGATATTCAGCTGGTTGACAATAAACCGGTGCTTCGCTTCCTGGGCCTGTTCAAGGCTCATGGAAAAATCTCCGTTGTACATGGCTCCGCTGAAATCAGCCATTTCTCCCATACTCAGCCTGAAAATGCGGTCGATGGTACTGTAGGTGAAATCAAGATCTTGTTTGTCTGCCATAACATTCTATCATTTGGGACTGAACGAATTCATACAACAAAAAAGCCCGCACTCTTTAATGAGGCGGGCTCCTAAATTCGAATGTGAGAACTTAAATCCTATTCGTAATCCAGGCTTCGTACGTTAGTTGCACTTTTGCCTTTGGGTGTATCTTCAACATCAAATTCTACAGCCTCACCGTCTTCAAAACCTTGATCAAAACCAAGATTTTCGACGTTGTTTCTGTGTACGAAAATATCTTTTCCTCCTTCATCCGGAGCGATAAATCCAAATCCTTTTTGGGTATCGAAAAATTTTATTTTGCCTTGTTGTGACATGTGTAATCTATATTATTTTAAGCACCAGTAGGTTTCGTCTTGTGAAAAGAATTGGGCTAACGCATCGATTCAGTAAAGTTCGCTTACCAGGTGGGTAATTATATTTAACAAGTCAAGGTATGACTATTTATTCACAATACCTATTTATACTTGATGTACTATACAATTTCATCTTGCGGGGGGAGAGATACAACGTGCTTATTTCTACCGTTATGGCTAAAAAGGTTATTAAATTGCCTGATGTGTATCTAATGAGATTTCTTTTCCATGGCAATATCCAACCAGCAGATCGAACTGTTCCGGTCGCTTTTTAAAGGGCGGGAGGATATCTACGCCCGCCGGTGGTAAAATAAAGATCGGAACGGGTACATGCCGGCCTATAATATGGACTGGGACCGGTACGAAAAACATAAGGCGCTGGGGGGGCACCTTTCAGAATTTCAAACACAAGGAGCTTGCTCCACTTACTCCTACCGTTATTCGAAAGCACCTGTCGGGCAAAGAAACAATCTGAATCTATCCCCTGCTGAAGGATAACCCCTCCTGGCTGCTGGCCGCCGACTTTGACAAGGAAAACTGGATGGAGGATAGCCGGCAGTTTTTACAAGTATGTGAACGGCACAATATGCCCGCCTACCTGGAACGTTCCCGCTCCGGCAACGGTGGACATGTGTGGATCTTTTTCCAACAACCCTGTCCGGCGTGGAAAAGCAGAAAAATTGGTTACTATTTGCTGCGGGAGGCCGGCATTCTCTCTGAATTTGAGAAGGATGCCAGTTTCGATCGGCTGTTTCCCAATCAAAATTCTCATTCCGGCAAAGGCTTACCCATCTGACTTGTACACACAATAATATAATCTATGAGAATCATAGTTTAATCTATACAATCCTTTGAATTCAGCTATTACATTGATTAACGCCATTTCGGGAGTGTAAAATAATGGTGAAACAGATACAGGGTATCATTGAACAGGGAATGATCATCTAACGAAATTATGAATCCGGAATCAGTAGAAGCCAAATCCCCCAAAAAAGAGGTTGAGTTCAGATTCATCTATATCGTCGGGATCTCCCTCATCTCAGCTCTGGGTGGTTTTCTATTTGGGTATGACTGGGTGGTTGTCGGTGGCGCAAAACCGTTTTACGAAGCTTATTTTGATCTTACCTCCTCCTTTGAAATTGGATGGGCGATGAGCAGTGCTCTTGTCGGATGCCTCATCGGGGCCGCTCTGTCAGGATATATTACCGACAAATATGGCAGGAAAAAGGTACTAATATTTTCAGGATTGCTCTTTACCCTTTCCGCAGTCAGTACAGCGCTTTCGGAGACCTTTTCACTGTTTATCTGGGCCCGAATTCTAGGTGGAATTGGTATCGGGTTAGCTTCAAATGTTTCTCCAATGTATATCGCAGAAATTGCACCAGCAAAATATCGGGGACGACTGGTATCTATAAACCAGCTGACCATTGTCCTTGGAATCCTGGCTGCACAAATCGCAAACTGGCTAATTGCGGAAACCGTACCGGGTGATGCTACACACAGCTACATCATAAATTCCTGGAACGGGCAGTATGGGTGGCGCTGGATGTTTGGAGTCGAAGCGATGCCGGCATTCATCTTTTTCACCATGGCCTGGTTTGTCCCCGAAAGTCCCCGGTGGCTGGTAAAACAGAACTTAACGGTCAAAGCCCGTGAAGTGCTGTACAAAATTGGGGGAGCCGCTTATGCGAATAATGAGCTCGACGCAGTCAAAGAAACGCTGGAAAAAGAGAATAAAAAAGTATCTATCAGCGAACTCTGGAACCCTTCATTGCTACCTATATTGACCATCGGTGTGGGATTAGCCGTATTCCAGCAGTGGAGCGGTATAAATGTAATTTTCAATTACGCTGAGGAGGTCTTTACAAGTGCGGGTTATACCATAACTGATATGTTATTCAACATCATTATAACAGGAACCATCAACCTTATATTTACCCTGGTGGCGATGCAAACCGTGGACAACTGGGGTCGCAAAAAACTGATGCTGCTGGGAGCAGGCGGACTCTCCGTGACCTACCTGCTGTTGGCTTTCTTTTACTACACCCAGATACTTGGCGTCCACATGCTAATCCTGGTTGTTACAGCAATAGCTCTTTATGCCATGTCTCTTGCACCCGTAACGTGGGTCATTATTTCAGAAATATTTCCCAACCGGATACGGGGAGCTGCAATGTCAGTATCGGTCTTTGCACTGTGGGCGGCCTCCCTGGTGCTTACTTACACTTTTCCCATTCTAAACCAGGGACTTGGGGAAGGCCCCAAAGGGACCGCTTTTACATTCTGTGTCTATGCAGGAATTTGTGTCCTGGGATTCATTTTGATCTACACAAAGCTCCCGGAAACAAAAGGAAAATCCCTGGAGGAACTTGAGCAGGAACTCATACAAGAATAGAATCACACGAAAATATTTGTCATGGAAAATCAGAACCCGGTAGACGTCTGGGAAGAAACAATTACAATTCCCACCTATCCTGTGGGAGAACCTGAACACAACCCCATGTTCTTTGAAAAACGGGTCTACCAGGGCAGCAGTGGCGTAGTATATCCCAATCCCATTATTGAAAAGATCTACGACGAAAAAATTGAAAAGACCTATACCGGCCTTTTCCTGGAAAACAGGTACCTGAAAGTCTTAATTCTGCCAGAGATTGGCGGACGTGTACAGATGGCCTACGACAAGATAAAAGAGCGTCATTTCGTGTATCACAACCAAGTCATCAAACCGGCACTCGTTGGACTGTTGGGCCCATGGATATCGGGCGGTATTGAGTTCAACTGGCCCCAGCATCACCGTCCAAGTACCTTTCAACCGATTGACCATAAAATCGAGGAAAATAATGATGGCTCAGTCACCGCCTGGACCAACGAAATTGAGTTGATGTTCCACACCAAGGGAATGGCTGGATTCACCTTGTACCCTGACAAAGCGTACCTGGAAATTAATGTTCAGCTATATAATAGGACCAAACTCCCACAGACTTTTCTATGGTGGGCCAATCCCGCCGTGAGTGTGAATGAGCACTACCAATCGGTATTTCCGCCGGATGTAAACGCCGTTTTTGATCACGGCAAGCGGGATGTTGCCACCTTCCCTATTGCCAAAGGAACCTACTATAAAGTGGACTATTCCCCGGGAACCGACATTTCGAAGTATAAAAACCTGCCGGTACCCACCTCCTACATGGCCATTCAGTCGGATTATGACTTTGTAGGCGGATATGAACACGACTCCGAGGCGGGACTTCTGCACGTAGCTAATCACCACATCTCACCCGGCAAAAAGCAGTGGACCTGGGGTAATGGCAACTTCGGCAAGGCCTGGGATCGCAACTTAACGGATGAAGACGGACCCTATATTGAACTGATGACCGGCGTATATACCGACAATCAGCCCGACTTTGCCTGGCTTATGCCCCTGGAGGAAAAAGCATTCTCCCAGTACTTCCTGCCCTACCGGGAGCTCGGGGTGGTAAAAAATGCGACCAAAGATCTGCTTCTAAATATTGAACCGGTCGATGAGCACAGCGCCAAAATCCAACTATACGCCACGAGCAAACAAACCAATCTCCAGGTCACATTACGGGTAGACAGCCAGATCGCATTTCAGGATCAGGCTGACCTTTCACCGGAAGCTGTGTATTGCAGGACTGCAGAATTTGACCACCCTATTAAAGATAACAACTATCTCCTGTCGGTTGAGAACTCAAATGGAGACGAGCTGATACAGTATGAGCCGGCAGGAAATAAGGAAAATGAGATCCCGGAACCGGCCAAACCGGCTAAAGATCCAAAAGAAATTGAAACAAATGAACAACTCTACCTGACCGGTTTACACCTGGAACAGTACCGGCACGCCACGTACCGACCAGAGCCCTACTACAAAGAAGCTCTTCGCCGAGATCCGTCGGACATACGAAACAACAATGCTCTTGGTAAGTGGTACCTGCGGCAGGGACGTTTTGAGAAAGCTGAAAAATATCTTAGAAAAGCGATTCAAACGCTTACGGAGCGCAACCCCAACCCCTACCAGGGTGAACCATATTACAACCTTGGAGTCAGCCTAACATACCAGGGACGCATTGAAGAAGCTTATTCAGCTTTTTACAAGTCCGCATGGAATAGTGAGTGGCAGGACAACGCATATTTTGCTCTGGCCGAGATCGATGTGGCCCGCGGAAACTTTGAGCAAGCCCTCGAGCATATCAACTGGTCGCTGGACCGGAATGCCCGAAATGGTAAGGGATGGACCCTGAAGGCAGCAGTTCTTCGAAAAATGGAGCACTATGAAGAGGCGCTTGAAACAATTAATACTGCCATTAAGCGCGACCGGTTTAACCTTTCGGCCTATTATGAACGACATTTGACCTGGGAAAAATGGGGCGAAGATGAAAAAGCGGATGCAGCACTGGATACGTTATTAGAGCTCTCCCGGGAGTATGAACAAAATTTAATTACGTATGCCCTGGATTACGCATCCGCGGGATTATTTGATGAGGCTATGGGCCTTTTGAAAAACGCCATCGAAGAGGAGGAGCTGGAAACGTATCCCATGGTCTTGTACTACCTGGGATGGTTTCACCTACAAACGGGGAAAGATGAGGAAGGACTTCAGTTCTACCAAAAGGCTGCACAGGCAAATCCCGCATACTGCTTCCCCAATCGCCTGGAAGCCATTCCCGTACTGCGTGATGCCGCGAAGCGTAACAATAAGGACGCGAAAGCTCCATATTACCTTGGATGCCTGTTTTATGACAAGCGCCAGCATGAACTGGCAGTCAATTACTGGGAGACTTCACGGAAACGGGACGAGGCGTTCCCCACCGTGCACCGCAATCTCGGTATTGGGTACTTTAATAAACAGGATGACGCCCAAAAAGCGATCCGTAGTTTTGAAAAAGCCTTTTCTCTTGATGAGTCGGACGCCCGGGTATTCATGGAGCTGGATCAGCTGTATAAGCGCACCAACAAAGATCCGCAAGATCGACTGAAGTTCCTGGAAGAGCATATGGAGCTGGTTGATTTCCGGGATGATGTGTACCTGGAACGGGCGGCACTCTACAATTTCCTCGGGGACCATCAAAAAGCGTATGACCTTATTATGGATCGAAAATTCCATCCCTGGGAGGGCGGCGAAGGAAAAGTATCCGGCCAGTATGTCTACAGTTTGACCGAATTGGCCAAAATCGATATTAAAAATGGGGCATATCAAGAGGCCATTGAAAAACTGGAGAACGCCCAGACCTATCCCCCCAACCTGGGAGAAGGCAAGCTATACGGCACCCGGGAAAATGACATTTTTTACTGGATGGGTATGGCGTACAATGCACTTGGGGATCATGATACGGCCCGGGAACAGTTTACCAAGGCCACGGAGGGAGATTACCAGCCGAGTCCTGCAATATTCTATAATGACCAGCCGCCCGAAATGATTTTTTACCAGGGACTGGCCTGGCAACAGCTGGATCAGCCGGGGAAAGCCAGCGAAATTTTCCAACAGCTTGTGGATTACGGAGAAGAGCAAATTAACGAAGAGGTGAGCATCGACTACTTCGCCGTATCGTTGCCCAACCTGTTGATCTTTGACGATGACCTGGCTCTCAGGAATAGGATTCACAGTAATTTTATGATTGCATTAGGTCGGCTGGGACTGGGAGCGTTTTCAAAAGCAGAAACTCTGCTGGAAGACATCCTGCAGAAGGAGGCGATGCACTTTGGAGCTCAAACACACTTAAAACTCATCACCCGGTTCAGGGAGCAACTGACTTCAAATATTTCATGAACGGTCCACTTTTAGTTAACAACACTCAATAAACACTTAAATGCCATGATTATGAAACATCCTGTTCCACGCTTCGAAAGGCTTGTACGTTTAGGCATAGCAGCAGTTTTAGTACTTCTCCCCATCGGCAGTGGCTTGTTCGCCCAAGATAATATTTCACTTGCCGGACAATGGAAACTAAAGCTTGACAAGAATGATATCGGATTGCAGCAGCAGTGGTATGATGACCGTTTCTCAGATTCCCAATCCATTTTACTGCCCGGATCGATACAAGAGTACGATTTAGGGGAGAAAATATCGACAGAAACGGAATGGGGTGCTACGAGATATGA
The DNA here is from genome assembly GCF_043951955.1 of Halalkalibaculum sp. DA384. Classification (NCBI taxonomy): domain Bacteria; kingdom Pseudomonadati; phylum Balneolota; class Balneolia; order Balneolales; family Balneolaceae; genus Halalkalibaculum; species Halalkalibaculum sp. DA384. The sequence continues at coordinate 136,622 of NZ_JBINJE010000005.1, forward strand.
ACAGTTTTTTGAGCTGGATAAATATGCTCCTTACCGGACGGACGATAATTTTAAGTTTCCGTACTGGCTAACCTCTGACACCCATTACCAGGGAGTTACATGGTTTCAGAAAGAAGTGACCATTCCTGAAAACTGGGACAACAAGCAAATAACACTGGAGCTTGAACGTCCACACTGGGGGAGCATGGTATTTGTGGATGGTCATAACATGGGGGCAGACAGCAGCCTTGCTGTTCCCCACCGCTACGACCTTTCGGAGGTGCTCTCACCCGGCACGCACACCTTGTCGATCAGGGTTGACAATAGAATACTATATGATATCGGACTGAACTCTCACAGCATCACCGAGCATACACAGTCGAACTGGAACGGCTTGGTAGGTGATCTCCTGCTGAAGGCATCCGACCCGGTGTTTATTTCTGACGTACAGGTTTATCCTGATGTTGAGAATAAGCAGGCCCGTGTCCAGGTACACATAAACAATACTACCGGCAGCCCACAATCGGGAGGCCTGCAGCTGCAGGCCAGGTCAAAAAATACTGATAAAGAACAGGCTCTCCCTCCTGCCCAAAAATCGTTCACTGTATCTGAATCCGGTGTCGTTGAACTAACCTACGCGATGGGGGATGATCCGCTGTTGTGGGATGAATTTAATCCGCAATTCTATACCCTGGAAGTTGATCTAAAAAGTGGATCGTCATACAGTGACTCCTATTCCACTGACTTCGGTATGCGTGACTTCACTGTGGAGGGCACGCGATTCCACATTAATGGGCGCCCCATATTCCTGCGAGGCACCCTGGAATCGGCTATCTTCCCTGAGACAGGCTATCCCGCCACATCAAAAAAAGAGTGGGCCCACCATTTTGAGGTAGCAAAACAGCACGGGCTGAACCACATCCGCTTTCACTCCTGGTGTCCTCCGAAGGCTGCTTTTGAGGCTGCAGACGAGCTCGGTATTTACCTTCACGTGGAAGCTTCCGTCTGGGTTAATCAAGGGGCCACCCTGGGCGACGGCAAGCCGGTCGACCAGTTTGTGATTGATGAAAGTAAACGCATCATGAAAGAATATGGCAACCATCCCTCCTTCGTCATGTTTGCACATGGCAACGAGCCGGGTGGCGATAATTATGAAGCGTACCTGGCTGATTTTGTCTCAATGTGGAAGCAAAAAGACAACCGCCGCGTGTACACCAGTGGGGCCGGGTGGCCGGCGATAGATGAGAATGAATTCCACGATCTGCCCGACCCGAGAATCCAGCAGTGGGGCGAAGAACTCAATAGCGTGATCAACGGTACGTCCCCGAGCACGGACTGGAATTTCGAGGAAGATATCGCTGGATATGAGATCCCGGTCATCGGGCATGAAATCGGGCAGTGGACGGTGTACCCGAATTTCAACGAGATGTCGAAGTATACCGGCGTGCTGTACCCTCACAACTTTGAGATATTCCGGGATTTCCTCGAACAAAACCACATGCTGCACCAGGCACATGATTTCCTGATGGCCTCCGGCAAACTGCAGGCGCTTTGCTACAAAGCCGATATCGAGGCCGCACTTCGCACTCCGGGTTATGCCGGCTACCAGATGCTGGATCTGCATGATTTCCCGGGTCAGGGAACCGCACTCGTCGGCATCTTAGATCCTTTTTGGGACAGCAAACCCTACATCAATTCGGAAGAATTCAGCCGGTTCAGCTCTCGGACGGTTCCCGTGGCAGTTATGGAGAAACGAATTTTATCCAATACCGAAACCTTCAGGGCTGAGCTCGAGATCGCCCACTTCGCTGAACATGAATCAGATGGTATCCCGGTGCGTTGGAAAATCACCAACAATCAAAACCGGATATTGGCTTCCGGTGAAACAGTGCGGGATCTTCCCATTGGAAACAATATTGAAGCCGGAACCGCGTCACTAGACCTGTCTTCGTTTGACGAACCCCAAAAGCTGAACCTGAAAGTGACTGTCGGAAACTTGGGTGAAAACGACTGGGACTTCTGGGTGTTCCCGGAAAGTGTGGATACGGAACCATCGTCGGACATCATTGTCACAAAAACCCTGACCCCGGCTATTGAACGCAAGCTACAAGAAGGGGCGAAGGTACTCCTGCAGATCAATGGGAAATTGAAAGAGGGCAAGGGCAAAGAGGTAGTAGGTGGATTCTCCACCGTCTTCTGGAATACAGCGTGGACTCTAGGACAGGCTCCCCATACCATGGGCGTGCTGGTTGAACCGACTGATCCGCTTTTTAAGGATTTCCCGACGGAATACCACACGAACTGGCAGTGGTGGGATATCGTGCATGACGTGCACCCGATGGTGTTAAACGACTTCCCGGCCGACCTCACGCCAAAGATACAGATGATTGACACGTGGTTTGAGGCCAGGAAACTGGGACTTCTTTTTGAGGCAAAGGTTGGTAAAGGGAAACTGGTCGTCACCTCCATCGATTTTGAAAATAAGCTTTCCCAGCGGCCGGCTGCCCGACAGTTATACCACAGTTTGCTTGGGTATATGGATAGCAGTGATTTCAATCCGGATACACCGGTCAACCTCAGCCTGATTGAAGAGCTGTACGAGTAAATCATTTCTGCTGAACGCCAAGATTTCCTTGCCGGTAGCTTGGCGTTCAGTTTATTTATCCGGGAGTGTGATTGGCTAAAAACTACCCTCTCTCTCCTCAGGACTTTGAGTCAAATAGATAACTTCATGCAGTCAAAATGAGCTCTTCTATGGGTGCTGTTTCTCAGACGACCGGTCACCTTGCTCTCTTTTGCAATTCTTTATTCATCAACCTCCGCCGTCGCTACGCCTGTGGTATCACGTAATCCCAGGTTGACCTCCAGTCCGGGTAGTGCGTTTTCCAGTTCCTGGGCCCCTTCCGGGGTTACACCAGTCTGCCACACAAAAAACTTTCGTAAATGCGACAACTTTTTCAACTGCTGAATACCTTCATCAGTCACTTCAGTACCATATAAATTCAGAAGTTCCAGGTTCGAAAGACCGGTAAGATGGGTAAGTCCTTTGTCAGTAACGCCTGTATTTTGCAGATGAAGTCGTGTCAAGTTCGTAAAATTCCCGATGTCGACAAGGGCCGTATCGGAGATGATAGAATCTCCCAGGTCAAGCCAGGTGATTTGAGTTGACACTTCTCGCAACCCACTCATCAAAGAGTCAACAGATCTATTTCGCGGAACATCAACCTGCAGCCAATTGCTCCCGGTGGCTACCGGACGAATATCTATACCCTGCTTCTCGAGATCAACAAGCACCTGCGCATTTGCCGGTGCCACCTCGGAAGCGAGCAGCTTTTCAGCGGGACTCATATCGGCCTGTGGATCTACCAGCGTATTCAGTGCCGACTGGACCTCCTCCGAGACCTCAACTTCGGCCACTTTTTTATCAAACGGGGCTCCGCTGCTCACCCACCATTCCAGCAACTCTTTATGAGCATCCGTAAGAGGTCGTTTCCCCTCTGGCGGCATATGGTCATCGTGGGTTTCCGGCAGGAAAATCCGTCGTATCATCTCACTTTCCCCGGCATTCCCTTCTACAAAAGCCGGGCCGCTTTCTCCCCCTTTCAGTAGCAGCTCCCGGGTGTGCATCTGAAGTTCTCCCTTGCTCTTCGTTTCGTTATGACAAGAGGTACAGCGCGTTTCCAGGATGGGATCGACAATGTCACTATAGATCTGTGCTTCCTGGATATTGGTGATCTCTTTAAACCCTTTTTCCTCCTTGGGGGGCAGTCCGGCCACTGCCCGCAAACCATTTGGCATGTATTGGGTCAGGTAGTCACTTCCGTGGGTCAGGGAGCCGCCGTAATGGCCAGCCACCGCTAATGTCAGCATCATTATCGACAGTAATGACAAATATGCCCTATCTACAACCTGAGAAGGGTTTCGATCATGCTGCCACTTTAATAAATATGCGCAACCCGAAGCCACAGCCACCCCAATCCCCGACCACTGGTGAATAGCCAGCATCTCTTCATTATATCCGCCGGCCTGGGCCAGCAAATACCCAAGAACAGCAGCCAGTGCAGCCGATGCCGCTCCCAGAAAAAGTACAAACCCAGCCGCCGATCCAACTTTCTCAAATCGCTTGAACCGGGAAGCAATCTCAAGGATAAACGCCATTACCAGGAAGCCGATCGGCAGGTGAAGAACCAGTGGGTGAAAACGGCCTAAAAAAAGTACAATGTCAGAAACTTCTTGCTCCATGTGCTATTCTAAAATTTCATCTTCAGTATCGTAGGTAATACTAGTACTCAATTTCGAAAGTAAGTGAAATTATCTAATGGTGGCTATTCGCTCATTTTGTCAGGTCATTCCCCTGGACCCCTTTCGAAGGGCACAACAGAGACTTAATGATGATCAAAATCAACAATTTTTAACTGCACTTTTTCTGATACTAAGTACTAGGAGTCTGTCGGACTTAGCCTAATCTACTGCGAACCATCCGAATTTGGCTGATTCTCGTTACAATTCCCTAGCCCGACAGACTCCTAGCTCACAAATTTTCAGCATTAACAACATACTACAATAACAAACCTCAGAATTTTTGTGAGAAATACGAGCTAACTATACCGCTCCTTCCACAGATTCAACATATGCGTGTTGATCTCCCACTGGTTTCCGAGTGGTTGCCCGGTATAGGGAACAGCTGGCATGTAGGTCGGAGGACCGAACTCGGGGGTCATCGTTAGTCCCCTGCCCTCCTCAATCTTTTGCTTTACGACGGCATCCCACCAACCAAAGTGAGCTTCCAGGGCCTGCTCCCATTCCGGGGCACGCGGATCTGAAACTTGTGGTCCCTCCGGGTGGCCGACCCTTGAATGGACATGATCGGTGCACTCCAACGCCAGTTCCACAGCCTTAGGCTGGTTGGCCAACAACGACTCATGTACGTTGCACCAGTGTGAAATGTCCAGCGTCAGGCGCAGGCCGGGAATCTGCTCAATAAATTGCTGCGTGATGTGGGCCGCAAAAAGCATGCGCGAACGATGCGTTTCATGCGATATCCCGATTCCGCTCGACTCCTGCAGTTGCACAGTGTAATCGACAATCTTCCGGTTTTGTTCAAAGCTAAAAAAGTCGCGCCCCGAGTGACAGTTGATGAGCAACGGTTCCATCTCGGCAGCACGATCAATATTTTGCTTGAACTCGGTAAAATGTTCTTTAAAATCGTTGCTTCCGGAACCGACGAGCAGGCCGATCTTCAGATCATAATTACTGGTTACCTGAACCAACTCACGTTGCTCTTTTCTGCTGCCGGGCAGCCACACCTCAATCCCATCGTATCCGGCTTGTTGAACCGCCTGGCAAAACTCCTCCAGTGTACCCGGGTAGCCCCACCGCGTGGCCAAATAGGTAATATTAAAATCATCGGGAATGGCGAATCCGGGCCTGTTCTCTGTCTTTTTGCTGGTCCCGCCGACCAGCATCCCGCCACTGCCCAGCACTAAATTTGAGATAAACGTTCTTCGGTCTAATGGCATACTATATTATTGGTAGCTGATGTTCAAAAAACTATGAATTCATTTTTGAGAAGAACCGGAATAAGCGAAAATCCTCATTTGCCGTCTATCCTTTCACTTCTCACTTTATTACGCCAGAATATCTTTCACCACATGCCCGTGCACGTCCGTAAGGCGGAAGTCCCGGCCCTGGTGGAAATAGGTCAGCTCCTCGTGATTCAGTCCCATCTGGTGAAGAATGGTGGCCTGCAGGTCATGGATATGCACACGATCCTTAATTCCTGCATAGCCGATTTCGTCGGTCTCGCCATAGGTTACTCCCCCTTTGACGCCGCCACCCGCCATCCAAACGCTGAACGCCTCGGTGTGATGATCGCGGCCCATAAACGGCATCTCCTGCCCGTCCCGGTTCTCCTGCATCGGGGTGCGCCCGAATTCGCCGCCCCAAACTACCAGCGTCTCTTCCAGGAGCCCACGCTGCTTCAAATCCTTAATTAGTGCCGTCATCGGCTGATCCACCTGCCGGCACTTGTCCCGGAAACCGGCATCGATACCGGTCTCCTCGTTTGTCCCGTGGGAGTCCCATCCCCAATCGAACAGTTGTACAAATCGTACGTCCTTTTCCACCAGGCGCCGCGCCAGCAGGCAGTTGTTGGCAAAAGAGGTTTTGCCCGGCTCGGTACCGTACATCTCGTGGATATAATCCGGTTCATCGGAGATATCCATCACGTCAGGTACCGACGTCTGCATGCGAAACGCCATCTCATACTGCGAGATACGGGTCAGTATCTCCGGGTCTCCAACCTGCTCATGTTCCCTGCGGTTGATCTCATTGATCGCCTTGATCGCCTTTTTTCGAAGATTGCGGTCGATACCATCCGGGTTGGAGACGTAGAGCACCGGATCTCCCTTGGAGCGGCACTGCACGCCCTGGTAGACGGAAGGCAGAAAACCGCTGCCCCAGGCACTTTTGCCGGCACTCGGGGTTTTTCCGCCGGAAACCAGTACCATAAATCCAGGCAAATTGTCATTTTCGCTGCCCAGCCCGTAGGTGACCCAAGACCCCATGCTGGGACGTCCCAGGCGGGGACCGCCGGTCAACATGAGCAGCTGGGCCGGAGCGTGGTTAAACTCATCGGTGTGCATCGATTTGATAATTGCAACATCATCCACAATGGTGGAAAAATGAGGCAGTAGATCGGAAACCATGGTCCCCGACTCCCCGCGCTTTTTAAAATTGGCCTGCGGTCCCATCATCTTCGGGACCCCCTCGATAAACGCAAACTCTTTTCCTTCCAGCAGTGACTGGGGACAATCTTTGCCGTGCAGCTTCTGGAGCTCGGGCTTGTAATCGAATAGCTCCAGCTGCGAAGGTGCGCCGGCCATATGGAGGTAAATAATCCGCTTGGCTTTGGGGGCAAAATGGGGAGGTTTCGGGTCCAGTGGATGCCCACTGCCCATAGTTTGAGCATTCTTGGCATCTGAAGATGAGAACGGGTTGCACCCGGTCATGGCTGCAAAGGCCAATCCTCCCAGTCCCAGTGAGCACTTTTTAAGAAAATGACGTCGGGTTTGAGACTCCAGCTTCCGGTGGCGTAGTTCCTCGAAAATGTCCATGCTACTGTCCGTTTATGATTTAGTAATAAATTCATCCAGGTTCATGATGGCGCTTGACACAATTGTCAAGGTTGCCAGTTCCAGGTCTTTTTTCCCGGTTAGCTCCTCCGCAGCCTGGGGATTCTGCTCAAAATGGGCTTTGGTATCGCGATACAGATTTTTCAGTTCTTTCAGCTTGCCCGTTCCGATATCCTGAAGCATCGCCAGGTGGTAACCGGTCTTTAACTGCTGCTCGGTATTCGCAGGAGCTTTTTCAAGTATCCGTTCCGCCAGTCCCCGGGCAGCTTCCACATATACCGGGTCGTTCAACGTGACCAGTGCCTGCAGTGGCGTATTCGTATTGACCCGCTGTGCTACACAGACCTCCCGGCTGGGGGCATCAAAAGCGATCATGGAAGGATACGGATTGGTTCGCCGCCAGTAGGTATATAAGGCGCGCCGGTACCTATCTTCTCCTTCGCTTGTTTTCCATTCCAGCCCGCTGTAGACCACCTGCCAGAGTCCATCCGGCTGCGGCGGCATGACGCTTTGACCATACATTTTGTCGCTCAACAAGCCAGCCACTGCCAACGCCTGGTCACGAACCTGTTCGGCGGTCAGGCGCACACGCGGGCCGCGGGCCAACAAGCGGTTGTTGGGATCAAGCTCCTGCAGCTCAGGAGTGACATTCGAGGCCTGGCGGTACGCAGATGACATTACAATCTGTTTCAACTGCTTTTTCACGCTCCACTCGTGCTGGTTCATAAACTGCAGCGCCAGCCAGTCAAGCAGCTCAGGGTGCGAGGGCAGGTACCCCTGCGATCCAAAGTCAGACATAGTTTCCACGATTCCGGTTCCAAATAATTCGGCCCACAGGCGGTTCACCGTCACGCGCGCCGTGAGGGGATTCTCCTTGCTCACCAGCCATCGAGCCAGTCCCAGGCGATTTTCGGGATATTCCTCCGGCATCGGGTTCAATACCTCGGGCACGCCCGGCTTCACGGTGTCTCCGTGCACCATCCAGTTACCCCGTTCAAATATCCGGGTAGTGCGCTTGTAGTTGCCTTTCAGCTCTACCATAACCGGCGTTTCGATGACCTCATCGGTATTTAGCAATGTATAAAATTTCTCGCGTGTCTTTTCGTATCCGGGTTTACCTTTGCCCGGCAGCGACCGGTGAAAGAGGACCCACTCAATTGTATTCACATATCCTTCATTGCCGGGATCCTTGAACACAAAATAGAGATCGGTCACCCCCTCTTGGGGTGTTATGGGGATGGAGGTGATATCAAAACTACGCGGCCCGTCATCCTCCTCGATATCCCAGCGGCCGATCATCTCACCTGCAGGATTCTCTTTTCGTATCTCCACCACGCCACTGGTTCTGTTGGTCCGGTAACTGATAAACATGCGGTCTTTCCCGGTCAGGTCTACATCTTTGATGCGAGCATGACCACCGTGCTCCACGGCCAGGTAACTGTTGGTGGAAGTAATTGTCCCTTTCTTGATCTGGTCAAATGAGTGGGCGTGGATCTTCGGTTCCGTAAGTCGAACCAACTTGGTAAAATCCTGTGTTCTTGATGATTCCTGTGGATCGGCAGTCTGCTGTCGAATCCATTGAGTAATCTCATCCAGGCGCTGCTGGTCCTCTTCCTTTTTAAATGTTTTAAGATTCGGGGCTTCGCTGGGCACATCCTCATCCGCAGTGTTGTTGAAATATGCGTATGACTTAAAAAAATCCTCATGCCGAATCGGGTCATAGGGATGCGCATGGCACTGCACGCATTCCATCGTGGTCCCCTGCCATACATTCCAGGTGGTATTCACCCGGTCGATCACGGCTGCCACCCGAAACTCTTCGTCGTTGGTACCCCCTTCGTCATTATTCATGGTATTGCGATGAAATGCGGTTGCTATCAGCTGCTGATCTGTGGGATTGGGCAGCAGATCGCCGGCCAGCTGCTCGATGGTAAACTCGTCAAACGGCTTGTCCTCGTTAAAGGCTTTGATCAGCCAGTCGCGGTACTGCCAGATACTGCGGTGCCCATCCTTTTCATAGCCCTTGGAGTCGGCGTAGCGGGCCAGGTCCATCCACATGGCCGCCCACCGCTCTCCATATCGCGGGGAGTCCAGCAGGCGGTCCACCACCTTCTCGTATGCGCCCGGACTGTTATCATTTAAAAAGTTTTTAAGCTCCTGTTGGGTAGGCGGAAGCCCGGTCAAATCCAGCGTCACCCGGCGCAACAGAGTTTCTTTAGCCGCTCGTGGAGATGGTTCCAGCTCACGCTCCTCCAGTTTTCGGAGTATAAAACGATCAATATCATTTTCGACCCAATCGGAGTCTACTTCAGGCGGCGTTACCGGCTGCGGTTTCTGATAAGACCAGTGTTCGCCCCAGTCGGCGCCCTGCTCGATCCACCGGGTCAACAATTCAACTTTTTCTTCCGGCAGGGGGTCCCCTTCAGGCGGCATCCGCTCATCCGGGTCGGGATGTGTAATGCGGCGGATCATCTCGCTTTCTTCGGGACTTCCGGGGACAATGGCAGCTTTGCCAGACTCATTCGGGCTGAAAGCCTCCTCCTGGAACAGCAGGCTGAATCCACCCGATTTCTTCACCCCGCCGTGGCAGGCGATGCAGTTTTTATTCAAAATCGGCTTAATATCCCGGTTATAGTCTGCCGGCTCCTCGTGCGGGTATAGGACATACACCCCACAAAAAAGAAGTACAATTCCGGATAACAGGTATATCCCGTATTTCTTGTCTGAAAAGATCCCTACCATGTTGTAATCACCTTAATTATCTATAAATCCCAACTATCCCTTAATTTTATAAATAATAAACATATCATAAATAGATTATCCTACCATTGAGATGGACTTTTCTTCTACAATATGTAATCTCGCATCATATTGTCCCTGAATAATGTTAAATTTTTGCCCTTCCGCGGACCAGGGTACACTCTATTTCCCACTGATGAATCACGTTATTTTTTATTTTTGCCGCTTCCCCGGTTTTTATCGCTTCGGATAAAGAATCCGTTTGGGCCGTTGTTGGTTCCAGCGAAACCGTACAGCTTCGTTCTTCCCCATCCTCAGGCCAGCCCCCGTAGCAGAGCCATATCCCGAGATATGGTAATTTTCTTTTATCAAAGCTAAAAACCAGGGTTTCATCCGCTTTACTCTTGTAAAGCCCGGCCTGGCCGATATTTGACTCGGTAGAAAACAGCTTCACAGCAACATTAGCTTCAATACTTTGAACCCTGGATAGATCAATGGCATCTGCATTTCCAACTTTAGGCGGCCAGTCGATAACATCCTCTATTGAATCAACCCCTTTCCCAGTATACCAGTAAACCACCACTTTTTCACTCTTGCCCAGTAAAACCCGGTCATTTGATTCTACGAAAAGCAGTGGATGGGCCGACCACAAATATTCGAGAGTACCATCAGATTTATTCTCAAGATAATAGGTAATATTCAAACTGGAACCGTTTAATGCTATCTCTTTTGTCAGTGAATAGTTAAGCTTCTTGCCCTCAATCGATAATGTAATCGATTCTTCATCTTTTTGATGGTATTCCCAGGAACGACTCCAAAGCTCGCCGTGATCGGGCAGCTCTACCGATCCATTTTCAGTTTGCACTTGGCAGGCTTCGATGGTGGGGAAACACTCGTCAAAACCATAGGCAAATCGCAGATCAAAGGGGTCCCCATAATCAGGTTGTACAGGACGCTCTGAAGGTGGGTCCAACAAAAATTCAGTGCCGGTCTTTTTACTAAACAGGCTCACCATCTTGCCTCCCATTTCCGGGTTCAGGATAATCTTGATATGCTCATTCTCAAGCTTCTGCAAATTCAAATATATTCTTTTTTCTTTTCCTACTGGTCTAACGTTTGCTGTTCTCCCTCGTAATTGTAGAGTGTCACACTTTTCACGTTTTCAGGAAGATTGATCTTCCTGGTTGATTGAGACATGTACCCCGAACCGTAGTAAAGTTCTCTCTTTTCGGTACTGCCATCTTGATAGGTGATCATCAAATGTGAGGCAGACGCGGGTGGCTTTAGGACAGTACCCGGTGTGGGATTGACTGCTTCAAAGACTTTAAGAGAATCACTATTCTGGGAAGCAATGTATATCAGTTGTCCGTTTTCTGATTGCAGGGTAATCAATCCTTTCCCATCTCCGTCAACAAAGAAACCACTTTTCCGGTGAGAGATCGGTTTAAAATCTCCATTTCCATCTCCTGCCAGCAGGGTTCCAACCGAGGCATCCAGTCGACCGGTGATGACCTCCGGGGCATATGAATTGCCGATGGCAAGAACATCCAGGAACTGGTCTCCATTCATATCCCGGACTTCCAACCCGAATAACGGCGCCCACTGGACTTTGGCAGGCAGCGGCTTGATGTCAAACTTTCCATTCCCCAGGTTTTCAATGTAGCTGCTCTCGAAGCGGGTAGCCTTTCGCACGAATGCGCCCTCCAGCCCTTCATCTGGGAAAAATTCCTTGAAAGGGGTCTGGGCATATTCCTTATAGGTTGGGAACCTGGAACGCAAAGAGGGAATTTGCTCGAGAAGTTGATCCCGTTTATAAATGGGGTATTCCGTTCCGTTCAGGTAGTATGTAATGATCGGATCCAGGCGCCGGTTTCTGTCAAAATCTTTGGCATAAACGGTTACCGGTTGAGAAACCGATGCGTCCAACCTGGTATTTAGCCCAAGGTTACCTGCCACATAATCGATATCTCCGTCACGGTCAAAATCGCCCCCGGCAATGCTGTTCCACCATCCGGAGGTATGCTCAAGTCCGGTTTGGTCGGTAACGTCTTCAAATTTCCCTTCCCGGTTCTTGAGAAATGTTATTTCCATAAATTCTCCCACAAGCACCAGGTCTCTCCACCCATCATTGTCAAAGTCGGTCCAAAGGGCCGAAGTGACCATTCCCAATCCCTCCAACGCCCTGGCAACCTTTCCTGTTACGTCCGTAAAATGCCCACCGTCATTTCTCAATATGTGGCTCCTGGGAGGGAGTGGATACCCTGTTGGCTGCGTTTTTCCAAGCGGCTGCAACCGACCACCGACAAAAAGATCCAGGTCTCCATCCCTGTCATAATCAGCTGCAGTGACAGTTGAACCGCTGGTCCGTATTTCGGGCAAAGCATCCCTGGCAAGAGTGAAGTTTCCTTGCCCGTCATTCAGGTAGAGACGATCCTGGTAATATTTTGAACCTTTAAAAAATTCGTTGCTTCCGCTTGTCACGTAAAGATCCCGGTCTCCATCGCCATCGGCATCAAAAAAGAGCGGGGCCATCTCTTCGCTTGTGCTGGAAGCCTCATCATCAGATATTAATTTCCGGCTAAAGGAGCCATCTGCTTTTTGTATGAAAACTGAACCACTTTGGTCATACGAACCGGTGACATAGAAATCATCCAGTCCATCGCCGTTCAGATCAGCAGTGGCAAGTCCCGGTCCCATCTGGGAGTGTTTGTGAGGAAGCAGCGGTTGCCGTACAAAATCGTTATAAAACATTTCGTTGTGTTTATAATCCAGGTTCAGCGCTTCCGTTACATCTGTTAAGAGCGGGGGTGTTGATTTTTCAGAAGGAACAGGCCCTGACTTTGCATCGTTATAATCCACAGCAATCTGCTGGTTCACTACAATTTTTTCCAGCCTTTCAGAATGCCCGTCCGGCCAGATCACACGCAGGGAATCTACGCTCTCGCAATTACCCAGTCCGAAATGGATAGGATATTCGACCGATGACTGGTACCCTCGGCTGACGTTATGTTTTACCGTTTGAACTGCATCGCCACAGTAGAGCTTAATCTCTGTTCCTAGTCCATACCTGTTTTTATCCGGTCCTTCTAGTTTCACACTTAAGTAATTATTTCCTTCCCCGTTATTCCGGTAGATACCCGCCTTTTCATTTATGTGGTTCACCACCATATCCAGGGTCCCGTCGTTATTCAGATCGGCGTAGGCTGCACCGTTCGAGTAGGTGGGATTCCCGGATTTCCAAGTCCCACTTTTTTCTTCGAAAGTCAAATCCCCGTTGTTTCTGTAAAGAGCGTCTGTTCGCTTGTAGTCATAAATATTTTGCAGGGCTTTGCTTATCTCCTCACGAGCCCGTTCCCTTCCGTACCTCCGCTCCAGGTTGATGCGCTGTCGAATCAGATCCTCATCGACGACGCCCCGCAGGTATCCATTTGTTATCCACAGATCACGATATCCGTCATTATCAAAATCGGCAGCCAGAGGAGCCCAGCTCCAGCCGGTCGCTTGAACTCCTGCATATTGGCCGATCTCACTAAAGGAAAGGGTACCTTCATGGGTCGTTCCGTTATTAAACTGCAGCATATTGCGCAGGTATTGAGGATGATACCCCGCTTCCAGCGACCGTTCAAAATAGGCGTAGCTCATCGGGTCCGACATTCGCCTGCGTTTCTCATAACCGGGAGAAAGCATGTCCACCACCAGGATGTCGATCCAGCCATCGTTATTCAGGTCCGATAAATCACTCCCCATGCTCGACAGGCTGTGATGCTTTAGGGCATCGGAACCGACCTCTCGGAATGTGCCATCCTTGTTGTTGATGTACAGGTAATCATTGGCCAGGAAATCGTTGGCCACATAAATATCTTCCCAGCCATCATTATCCAGGTCGCTGATACCCAGCCCAAGCCCCATCCCCGGGTAGACAATGCCCGCCTCGCTGGTAACATCACGGAATGTGCCATCACCATTATTTTGATACAGCCTGTCGTTCCCGGTACCCGATCCGTCGGTGACGAGTTCTTTAATTCGGTTGGGCTGCAGCTCTTCGTTGGAATGATTGAGCAGGTACAGGTCCAGGTCTCCATCCTTGTCATAATCAAAGAAAGCCGATTGCGTGGAATAGCCCGTGTCGGCGATACCAAATTCTTCGGCCCTCTCCGTGAATGTCAGATCACCGTTGTTGATGTACAGCCGGTTTTTCCGTTGTTCGGGCGGTGCCTTTCCCGACCTGCACACATATAAATCCAGGTAGCCGTCATGGTTTATATCGACAAAATTTACCCCCGTAGACCAGCCCTCATCCAGCAATCCGGCAGATTCCGTTATCTCCTCGAATTTAAAATTTCCCTTATTCAGGTAAAGCCGGTTTGAAACCATATTGCCAGAGAAAAATATGTCTGGCAGGGAGTCATTGTTGATGTCCCCAATGGCCACTCCCCCGCCGTTATACAGGTAGAACAATTCAAACATGTTGAGCGAACTGTTTTCCTCAATATCGTTGGAAAAATGGATGCCGGTCTGTTCGGGTGAGAGTCGCTGAAAAAGCTGGGTGGATGTGTCAGACTTCTGGCATCCTATCAATAATAGGTTGCTCAGTAGAAATAGAATGGGAAGGAAATTTTTCCGCATTTAAAGAAACCGATCTTATAACACTTTTCTCATCCAAATAACCCTATTAACGCGAACTCTGGATAAGCAGAAGTTAATATAGAATCCATATACCGTCTTTTCGAAATTTTTGTTGAGCAAGTGAGCGAAACCGGATCTTAAAGGAACCATTTCTTTTTGAGATCTACGTTTTCCAGCGGATCGGGTTAACTGGTTTTAGCGCAGGTGTAGCAACCGCAACAAAATTTCACCAGCCGGCGATTGTTGCGGTTCATTTTTCATCGTTGAAAAAATGAACCCTCCTGAATTCTCAAATTCAACAAACGAACTTCCTTTTCAGCAATTCCTTAAACCGGGCTAACATTAATTACCGATTACCTTTTTAAACAGCAACGTAAAGGACAGGCAGGAGCAGAAGAATATGCTCAGGGATTATGAAAATAGATGGAAACACCATTCGAAGAGGAGATTCCACTATTTACCAGGTTGCATCTCCTGCCCTGCCTGAAAGTTGGTTCTATTGCCAGAATGGGTGCTGCTCTACATTGGGATTGCTTTGCACCTCATCAAGTGGCAGGGGTAGCACATGGTCTTGCTGACCATGCGTTCTGTTGACGTCATACGTATTGATAAACTCGTTAACATACTCACCGAGATAATCTTTTTTATTCCCGCCGTGCGAGCTCATTCGTTTCAGGAAAGGATAGGTCTTCTGCTCGAATGCGAATTCCAGAACGAACTCGTCCACGATGGCGTCCCTGAGCTCATCTTGGCTGAGCCCGGAAAGCTCTGGCAGTCCGGCACGCTCCCGCACCATATTTATCCCAAAATAGGGATCTCCATTCCCACTTTCATTGGCTGCTTCCGAATGGCCCAGCAGCACATCGGCGTACCTCAGGTAAGGCACATTCTTTTCAGTATTGTTTTCACTGCTGATTCCAATTTCAACCCATTTGGCAACAAAACCGCTGCCGAATATCAGGTCATCCGGGTTGTTGGGATCGGCATCATTGCTGACAACCCCGCCAAAGCGACTTAAATTAAAATCGGCGTCTTCACTCCAGCGTACCGTGGCTCCATCAACCCGCGTTGAAGGATATGACTCGATAAAGGTTCCCGGAATTCGTTCATCGCTGTCGTCATATTTCATGCGGAAAGCCTTCGTACCATCCAGCCAGTGCCAGCCCACACCGCCCATGTCGGTAGGCAGATCCGGCGGAACAAAGTGTGCGTGATGATTGGTAAACTCATCGCTGTCCACCGAGGCCGAAACCTGGGCCTCAAATATCCTTTCGCCCGTGTTTTCGTGCTCGGTATCGAAATTCCAGGCAAAATCATCGAAAAGATAGTGGGGACTGTTGCTCATAATGTCTTCGGCTGTCAGCCTGGCCTGGTCCCACTGCTCGTCCATTAAATAAGCTTTCATCAACAACGTTTTAGCCGCCCATCGTGTGGCCCGGCCAACGTCACTCCCGGTATACTCACTGGGCAGCACGTTTGCAGCAGACTGCAGATCCTCGAACATCATATCGAGCACCTTGCGTTTTCCATCTTCATTCGAGGCAAATTCCAGTTCTGTCGTGCGCTCGGTTGTAAAGGGCACATCGTCGAAATAGCGAATCAGGTTGAAGTAGTAGAACGAACGCAAAAACCTGGCTTCCGCAAGTATGCGATCCCTCAACTCCGGATTGCTGGGACTTTCCATGTTTTGAGCCGCTTCAATCACACCATTGGCCCGGTTTATCGCTTCATAGGAGAGGTCCCAGTATGCCTCGATATAAATATCAGTGGGACTCACGTTTCCGGTCTGAAAATCAAGTGGCCCTTTCTCCCACCCAACCTGGTACCCTACCAGCTCCTCAAACACGTAGCGATTGTAAAAAAAGTTGAACCACCGGCCGCCCTCCGCGAGGTTGTCATACACACCATTCACTCCTTTTACCAGGTCATCGGAATCCTGGTAAAACGTGTCGGGATTTATAAAGTCGGGATTTTCAATAAGATCCTCTTCACAGCCAACGAGAGACGCTGCCAACAGAACAGTAAACACTAAACTCAATCGAAGTGTATTCACTAAAGAATTCATAATTTTACCTCTTCATTATCTATTTAAATATTTTTCTGACACCGAAGGGAGCCTTTAGAAATTCAGATTCAAACCAATCGTAAACACACGGGATCGCGGGTAGGAATCGTAATCGTCGCCGCGATTGAAGTTGCTCTGCCCGCCGCTGCTTACTTCCGGATCAAAGCCGGAGTAGTCGGTAAGTGTCAACAGGTTTTGCGCACTAACATAAATTCGCGCTCTCTGAAGTACATTTTGACCAGTGAGACTGGTGGGCAGGGTATATCCCAGCGTCACGTTTTGGACACGCAGGTAGCTGCCATCCTCAATAAAGAAGTCCGAGTCTCTGAAGTAGTTGGCAAACTCCCGCTTTGCATCAATAATTGGCCGGCTTGCATCCGTATTGTCAGGCCGCCAGGAATCCTCCAAAATGTTACTAATCTGGTTGATCTTCTGTATCCCATCACCGGCCTCAGCCTGTTGCAGGTTGCGCACCTCGTTCCCATGCACTCCCCTGACGTAGATGCTTAAATCAAACTGTTTAACGTTCAGGGAAGAGTTCAGTCCCCATGTAAAGTCGGGATTGGGATCGCCGATAATAACCATATCTCCTTCCGGCGTAATTCTTCCGTCGCCGTTTACGTCACGGTATTGCGGGTAGCCGGGCAAGTCACCGGATAAGGAAGCGCTGTTCTGGATCTCCTCCTCGCTTTGGAAGATGCCGACATAGTCAAATCCTCTCCAAACTCCGACGGGCAATCCTTCTGAAACCCAGCTGCCAAACACCCCGAGGTGTCCACAGCCCGGGCAACCGGTAAAGAAGGGCTGGGTTCCGCCCAGGTCTGTAATTTCGTTTTCGACAATGGAGATGTTCCCGGAGAAGTTCAACCGGAGATCACTCCGGCTGATAGCAAGGTAATCCGTAGAGATTTCAAAGCCGGTATTCCCCATGGAACCCGTATTCTGGAGCATGCTGCCAAAACCCGTGCTGGAGGGAATATTTACGTTGAGCAACAGGTCATCGGTGATATTATCAAAGTACTCAAACGTCAGATCAAGACGTCCATTCAGGAACCCAAGATCCAGTGCAATATTGCGCATGGTCGTCTCCTCCCACCGGAGGTTGGGATTCGGGATGCGATTTTCAACCAATCCACTGGCCAGCTGACCGCCAATCACATAGTTTGCTGTCGTTAATCCTGAAAGGGACTGGTATACAGGGAGTTCTGAGTTTCCTGTGACTCCCCAGCTGGCCCTGATCTTAAAATTAGAGAAGAGATCAGCCAAGCCCGCGTTCTCAAAAAACGGCTCATTATTGATACGCCAACCCAGCGCCACCGATGGGAAGTTGGCCCATTTATTATTCTCTCCAAACTTGGACGAACCATCTCGGCGGAACGTGAAGGTGGCCAGGTAGCGATCACTAAAATTGTAATTAATCCTTGCCAGGAACGATTGCAGGTTCCACTGCTGCCGGCTGGATACCGGTATCTGGGGATTAATACCATTTTGCAGGTTCACGCTCTTAAAGTTATCAGCTGGAAAATCCCTGTTCTCTACCTCTGAAAAGCGGTTAACTTCTTCCTGCCAGGTATATCCTACCACCGCATCAATGGAATGATCTTCTGTCAACTGTTTCGTATATGACAGGGTATTCTCATTCAAAATATTGTTAATGCTCCGCTGGCCCTTTGAGAGCACGACATTCTGATCAATACCGATATTCGTTGTTAACGGGAAAAAGGTATCCCGCTCATTGAAAACGATATTGGCACCAAATCTTGAGGTCAGGCTTAATCCTTCAAGGATATCGACGGTGAGAGAAGAGTTACCAAAAAAGCGATTATAGCGATCCTCGTCCACCCCATCCTCTAGTTCCGCTACCGGGTTAATGGGGAACCGGTCATCATAGAGCGGGAAGTTATACGCTCCATTTTCATTTCTTACTTCAGGTGTAGGATCGAGCTGCAGGGCTGAAACGATAATGCCGCCCGGTCCCTGGCTGGTCAACGCATTTTCGGATTCCCCGCGCGTATATGACCAGCTGCTGTTCAACGTCACGATATCCTTGAACAGGTCGTTATCCAGGTTCAGGCGCAAACCATATCGTTTAAACTGGGTATCTCTTACAATTCCCTTATTGTTATGCAAACTGGTTACAATGGCATATCGATTACTTTCATTTCCCCCGGAAACCGAAAGCTGGTGATCAGCCACCAGGCCGGTCCGTGATATTTCGTCAAGCCAGTCGGTACCGGCGCCCATATTTTCGATCTCCTGCTGACTATAAAGGGGAGCCCCACCCTGACTTTCGGCCAGAATGTTGCGGTACCTGGCATATCCATCGGCAGGCAGCATCTCTACACTGTTTGCAATAGTTTGAAATGACTGGGAGCCGTTGTAGGTGACACGCGTATCACCGGCCTGTCCTTTCTTGGTGGTAATAATTACAACTCCACTCGCTCCCCTGGAACCGTAAATTGCAGTTGCCGAGGCATCTTTAAGGACTTCAATTGATTCAATGTTGTTAAGGTTAAGTGTTGCCAGCACATTTGTGGGAGGTCGCCCGGACCCGGTCCCCTCTGAACTGTTGTCAGGATATATTGGAAAACCATCTATGACATACAGGGGCTCTGATCCCGCATTCAACGAGTTGGTTCCCCGAATCCGAACAGATGTACCCCCGCCTGGGGCTGAGCTTGTTTGTTTGACATACACCCCGGCAACACGACCTTTTATGGCATTGTCAACAGAGGTTACCGGAACGTTTTCAATAGATTCACCTCCAAGCGATGACACCGAACCGGTTAGATCACTCTTACGCTGGGTCCCGTAACCAACTACCAGCAGTTCTTCTCCAATAACAGCTTCGGATTGCAGTTCTACATTGAGTTCTGAGCGGCCATTAATGGGAACTTCCAGTGTTTGGTAACCAACAAACGAAAAGGCCAGAGTATCCTGTAAAGAAGGTACACTGAGCTCATAATTTCCCTCACTATTTGTTGAAGTCCCAATGGTAGTACCTTTTACAACTACATTTACTCCTGGTAAATTTTCACCACTGTTAGCATCAACAACACTGCCGGTAACGGTACCTTGAGCTAACGCACCATAGCTGAATTGGCACAGAAACAGAGGTAGCAAGGCGAGAACTTTCCACATTTTGTATAGATATCTTATCATGTCAATCCCTTTTTATTTTAATCCCGTCACTTTGAATATTACTGCTGAACCAAGTTTCAGGCTGGCAAACCTAATTCTCCCTGCTATAAATAAAGAACAAGCTGATTCTTTATTTGCCTGCCAGACACTTTTATAGTTTTTTTACTTGGCTAATAAAAAGATTAAAAAAACTACTACTTGTAAATCAGCATCATCAACGTATATTCTATTTATGCTTTAGTAAATGGACAATATTTTGTTAAGCATAGACAATACTATGATACCAGAAGAAAGAAAACGAGAGGGATTCCTCGGACAAAAGATGGTGGTACTTCCTCAAAATGTGAGAAATGCAATCCAGGAGAACCGTATTATCAACAAGATGTATGTCACCGATATTGGATATTATCCCTATGCCGATCACCACTACCGAAAAAGAGAAACGGGTTCAGAGGAGTATATTCTTATTTACTGTCTGGAAGGCCATGGCTGGATTGAGCTAAAAACAGACCACTATGAACTGGTTCCAAACTCCTACTTCATCATTCCCCGCAACACTGCACACAAATATGGAGCCCGGAAGGACGATCCCTGGAGTATTTACTGGATCCATTTTTCAGGTAGTTCAGCAACCCAGCTTTATAGCAAATATACGTTAGCGGATTCATCGGATGAGGAAGCCCCGCAAGTTATACAAATTCCTTTTGAGGAGCGGCGGATCAAGTATTTTAACGGGATCATATCGTTACTGGAAAGTGGATACAGCCGGGAAATCATAGAGTATGTCAACATTAGCCTCTGGCAGCTCCTTGCCTCATTTGTTTATAACGATTTCTTCTCAGAGATACGCCACCAGAGTAATGAAACGAATATCGTTGACAACGCCATCAACTACATGAAAGAAAACCTCGACCGCTCGATATCGGTGGATGAGCTGGCAGAACACCTGAACTATTCCAGTTCCTATCTTTACTCCCTGTTCAAAGAGGAAACAGGCTACTCCCCGATCCATTACTTTAATCACCTGAAAATTCAGAAGGCATGCCAGTACCTGAGCTTTACAAATATGAGCATCAAGGAGATCAGCTATGAACTGGGATTTAATGATCCATTTTATTTTTCAAGGCTTTTCAAAAAGCTGATGGAGCTTTCGCCCACGGAATACCGGGAAGAACTTTAGTATAAATTTATCGCCTTTGATGAGCGTTCAACACCTTCACCAGCGATACTAAAATTGGGTGCGAAATAGTTTCAACTCGGTCCATATTGTTATATGATCAAGCCGCCTACAACGACGAGTCGAGGGTTTTGAAAGGCCTTCAGTAACCAAACTGCAAATTACATTTTTTTTGATTGCCGCCATTTTACCATATTGCATTGCTTGGCAGCTTATTGCCGGCCGACTAGCTGATATCTCGATATGGCCTTGTAAATAAATTCATTATGAGCATGAGATTTTCCCGCCCGGCGTCACCTGCTTAAATTCATTCCTTGGCAAACGCCGGGAGCACCCGTTAACCGCAGAACCTGTCGTAATTTGAATCGCCTGAGAGCCGTAAACAGCTGAATTAGATCTACTAAAACCAACAGATGATGAATAGTCCAGCAAATATGTTTGGTAATAGACGTAAACAGGGCAGGAGTCTTCACCTTGTGCTTCTCCTTCCCTTTCTGCTTCTGAATACCTATCCAGTCAAGGCGCAAACCCCCGACACCGTGGCCGGCATACCGGTCAATTATGATGAGGACAAGGTGGGTAAATATCAGCTTCCGGACCCGCTGCTGCTTGCCAACGGGGAGAAGGTAGATAATGCTGACACCTGGTATGAACAGCGTCGCCCGGAGCTCCTCGAACTGTTCAAGGAATTTCAATTTGGACGTGCCCCCGAACCTCCCGCAGACCTGAAATACAATGTGTTCGACAAAGGAACCGTAACGCATGACGGAACCGCCGTCCGCAAACAGGTAACAGTATATTTTTCTTCCGAGGAGAACGAACCCAGTATGGAATTGCTGATCTACCTTCCGGCTGAGGCGACCGCCCCTGTCCCAATACTCTTTACCCCAAGCTTTTTAGCAAATTCGACCAGGGTGAATGATCCCGGGGTTAAGCGCGGTCATATCTGGAACAGGAAGCAGGAACGCGTTCCCGCTCCTGAGAAAAGCAATTTCGGAGAACTGGATGTTCAACAATTCATCTCCCGCGGCATCGGCATAGCCACGGTGTATTACGGGGATATTGAACCGGATTTCGAGGGAGGTTATCAACACGGCGTCAGGGGACTATACAGGGAACAGGGACAAAATCAACGAAGACCGGATGAATGGGGAGCCATTTCAGCATGGGCCTGGGGCCTGAGCCGGGCGATGGACTATTTTGAAACGGACAGGGATATTGATGCAGCCAGGGTTGCGTTGATGGGAATTTCCCGGCTTGGTAAAACGGTGCTCTGGGCAGCTGCCCGTGACCAGCGGTTTGCAGCGGTGATAGCCAGCTGTTCAGGTGAGGGAGGCGCAGCCCTGAGCCGACGCAACTATGGGGAAACTGTTGCCCATTTGACAGCTCCGTCACGATACCCGTATCAGTTTGCCCCAAACTACCAGGTGTTTGCTGAACACGTCAATCAGCTGCCGGTGGATGGCAACTTGCTGCTTTCCCTTATTGCTCCTCGTCCGTTGCTTCTGCAAACGGGAAATGAGGATCTCTGGTCTGACCCCAGGGGCGAATTTCTGGCAGCCGCAGATGCGGCCCGGGTCTACCGGCTATTGGGCGAACAGGGACTAGGTACCGATCAGTGGCCTTCTGCGGGGAATCCGGTATTCGGTACTATCAGCTATTTCATGCATGAGGGAGGTCATGGAACTCTGCCCTCCGACTGGGAGATCTTTCTGAAGTTTTTGGAGAAGCACCTGGTGAATTAAAAACATTGAGTCCAACGATATTATAAAAATTTAAACTATTCATCGGACGAAATGTTTTCGAGGTCTTTAAAAACCAGGGTTTTTGCAAAGACCTCTTTTAGCCAATCTGTTTCTGGAAACAAGCGGGCTGAATGGGGAAAAATATGCTTTCTCCCACACCTGTTGCATATAAATAGCACCGAAGAACTGGATCCAAATCCGGCATTCCCAGAGTAACATTCATCAGGTTACATACACACCATTCACAGGCATCACCTGCCACCCGTGCTGAGTCCCCGTCTCTCAAGCAGGTGTTTCACATCGGGCTCCTGGCCGCGATACGTTTTGTACAGCTCCATCGCGTCCCGGCTGCCCCCCCGCGACAAGATATACTCCCTGAATCGCTGGCCGTTTTCCCGCTCCAGTCCACCCTCCTGCTGCATATAGGCAAAAGCATCGGCGGCAAGTACTTCGCTCCAGATATAGGCATAGTAATTTGCCGAATACCCGCCCGCAAAGATATGTGCAAAATAGGGCGATTTGTACCGGGGCGGAACCGCTTCCATATCCAGTCCGTATTTTTCCAGCGCCTTTTCTTCGAAAGAAAGTACGTCTTCGGGAATCTCATCGCTCTCGAGCAGGTGCCACTCCAGGTCCAGCATGGTAGCGGCAAGGTATTCCTGAGTATCAAATCCCTGGTTAAAATCGCGTGCGGCAATGACCTTGTCGAGGAGTTCCTGCGGTATCTGCTGGCCCGTTTCGTAATGAACCGCGTAATTTTCAAGCACTTCCGGCTCAACGGCCCAATCCTCCTCAAACGTGGAAGGAAACTCTACAAAATCACGCGGAACCGAAGTACCCGCCTGGGAAGGATACCTGACATCCGAAAACAGCCCGTGTACGGCATGACCCATTTCGTGAAACATGGTGGTGACATTGTCAAAACTGATCAGTGCGGGTTCTCCCTCAGCCGGCTTTGGAATATTCATCACATTTACAATCACCGGTTTTTTATCCAGCAGGTGCGACTGCGATACAAACGAGTTCATCCACGCCCCGCCTCGTTTGGATTCGCGCTCAAAATAATCAGCATAAAACAGGCCGATCTGCGAGCCGTCCTCGTCATACACGTCAAATACGCGAACATCCGGGTGGTAGACCGGCAGATCCTTCCGCTCCTCAAATGTAATTCCGAACAACCGGTTCATCGTGTAGAATACGCCATCCTGCAGCACGCGATTCAGCTCAAAATAGGGCCGTACTTCCGACTGATCGATATTGTATTCAGCCTGGCGGACCTTCTCGGCATAGTAGTTCCAATCCCAGGGTTTCACTTCTCCCTCTATACCGTCTTCGCGCATCATTTCCCGTATCGCCTCTGCTTCGCCTTCCGTGTTTTCAATCACCGGCGGGATCAGGTCAGACAACATATCGAGGGCGGCTTCCGGTGTTTGGGCCGTCTGGGGTTCCAGCTTGTATGCTGCATGATTGGGATAGCCCAGCAGCTCCGCCCGTTCGGCGCGCAGTCCAGCCAGTTCCAACACCAGCGGACGGTTATCGATACCGCCCTCCTCTCCGATACCCCGGTAGGCCGAAGCTTCCCAGACGCGCTGCCGCAGATCCCGGTTGTTCAACTCCTTGAGGATCGGAACCCGGGTGGTATTGGTAATCGTTAGCAGGTATCCCTCCTCATGCCCCCGCTCCTCGGCAGCCTCACGCGCCGCCGCTATTCGATCTTCGCTGAGTCCGTCAAGTTGTTCCTCGTCATCTACCAAAACCGCCCGCTCCTTCGTTATATCCAGGAGATTCTCCTGGAACTGGGTGGTCAGGGAGGATATACGTTCATTAATTTCCCGCATGCGCTGTTTTTCCTCTTCATTCAGCTGAGCCCCTGCGCGCACAAAATCGCGATGGGTATCTTCCAGCAGCTTAAGTGAGGCCTCATCCAGGTCCAGCTCTTCCCGCTTTTCGTAGAGGGTGTTCACCCGATCGTACAATTCGGCATTAAGCAAGATATTGTCGGAATGGGCCGCCAGCCTCGGTGCCATATCTTTTTGAATTTCCTGGATCTCATCATTGGTGTGGGCAGAAGTCAGATTGTAAAACACCGAGCTCGTCCGACGCAGCAAGGCACCGCTCTTCTCCATCGCCACAATCGTATTTTCAAAAGTGGGGGGTTCAGTATTTGAAGCGATCGATTCTATCTCCTCGAGCTCGCGCTCCATCCCCGCCTCGAAAGCAGGTCGAAAATGCTCAACATCGATCGCATCAAAATCAGGAGCTTCAAACGGGAGGGGACTGGGTGCAAACAGGGGATTCTCATTCATTTCGTTCGTATTACGGTTGTTTTGACTACAGGCCGACAGTACTATACCGGCAGCCATAAAGAGTATGAAAAGGGAGATATTTTTCATGATTCGGGTGGTTAAATAAAATGAACAGTTATAGTCTTTCTGCCATATTCAACGGTACCTTCAAACCGGTTAAACCGGCAAGATCTCTAACAGGCTATAGCCGGGAGTAATTTGTAACCATGTCGCGAAAGAGCAAGATTGCATGTTCAGCTGAGCAGAAGTCGGCTACTCCAAGACATGATCATTAATAGATTGAAGTTCCTTAAAGTAAATATTTTAAGCAACCTATTTAAATAACTTATAGGGTCTTTTGCAGAATCCACTATTGTGTTGGAAGGTGGTTGTACCACCGACCTTATTGATCTTTTAACGGGAGTCGAACTTTTTCCGAACGAGGTTGAGAAGTTTTGTAAAACCCTCTCATATTACGAACAGCTTTCAGAGTCACTCTTCAAGGTCGGTTTGGGGGGTCCGGGAAAGGCGTTAACACCAGCTCAACCGAAAGACCGCTCTCATTTTCGCTGGTATCTACAGACGAGATACGGTAGTGATAGGTAGTTCCGTTTGTAACTGTTGAGTCTGTATAACTGGTACCGCTGACCGGTTTGCCCCCGTTAATCGGGTCAAGCGACGTCGAGTCCGGGATCGAATTTTCCGCACGATAAACATAATATCCCTGCAGATCATCTCCATACACGGCATCCCAGTCAATAACCAGTTCCCCGTTCCCGGTCTCTCCCGTTACAGCCTTCGGAACTGGCGGGACGGTAGTATCCTCCTCCAACGTTTCCTCCTCCGGGGAAGTGGGACTGCTACATCCTATTGCTGCCGCAGCGGCAACGGCCAGTACCAGCATCCGCCTGTTATCGAACCATTTCATCATCGACTCAATCATTTTATTAGCATCATTTTTTGTACAATCCGCCGGTTGCCGATCTCAAAGACCGCAAAGTACACTCCGCTCGACTGCCCCGAAGCATCAAATCGAACCTAGTAAACACCTGCCGGACATACTTCTTCTATCAACGTAGCGATATTCCGTCCGATCACATCATACACTTTCAGGCTGACCATGTTCTGGCGGGGCAGCGTAAACGAAAGGGTGGTGGCCGGGTTAAAGGGATTGGGATAATTCGGACTCACTTCGATCTTCGACGGCAGGTATTGCTTTTGCTGGTCTTCGATATACCGGTCATTTCCGATTACCAGTACGTAACTCGTTGTTTGGGCACCGGGAGTAATCTCTGTCTTCCGGCCTGCATTCAGCTCGTAAGACCGGCTGGTTTCCTGCTCAATTAGTACGGCCGGTTCGTCTAAGTCAGCCATCACCGGTCGTTTTATTACATCAATCGGCTCGGTAAAGTCAACGACCAGCTTCTTCTCCAGGTGAGACGACTGGGCCGCCGTATCGGTAATAATAATAGTGAGCTGATCGCCCTGATTTCCATTGCCATAAACAACATAGGCAAACGGCTGCGTAGAGTGCGGCTCAATCCTCAGCTTTTGCGGAGCAGAAATATCAAAACGGTAGGGTTGCAGCGCATAGGAAAACAGTGTCTGAACATGCACTGTCTGGGTATCATTGGCCGCCATGGAGAGTGTATCAATTCCGGAAAAATTATCAGCCTACCCGTTGACCACGATCCCCTCTTTCAGCGGACACAAGCGGGCGGCATCAAAAAAGGTATCTATTTCAGCATCTTCTGTGGTGTTGCTGTTCTGTTTCACCCGTACTTTCAGCCCTGTCGAAGCATTTTTACTTACGGTGGTGTAGTTGATCCAGTAGAAGGTCGCCCCCTTCTCCAGTGATTGCAGACGAGACAGTTCCCACTTCGCGGCGGTAAGAGTAGAATCGTACTGAAGCGTATCTGTAAACGACGGCTCGCTCGAGAGGTGCAGGTGATACCGATAGCGTGAGGAACTGTCCGACCAGGCCAGCGTTTCCGGTACCTCGATAGCCGTAAACTCCCGCCGGGTCCACCCGCTTGCCAGCGTATCATTGTCCACGCTTGCCCGTCGCACCCGCCAGTAGTACGTTTTCCCGTTTCCACGGTACCATCGCCCCAGTCGATTGTAAAGTCATAATCGGTGTAAGCCCATCCGCCCCGGGTACCGATGGTTATCGATTCGTTCTCCGTGGTGGTCTCCCACGTTGTCACAAATGGTTGCGGCTGACCCCATGCAATGGCTGGATTCTGGAGAACAAGAAACACCACGCAACATGCATACAACAAACCCCTCACGTACCCCATAAAACTACTGAAGATCTCTTTGATTTATTATTTAGCAATCCTGACTCTGAATAACAGAAGCTTTTTGCCAACGCCCTATAGAGTAGCCTGCCTAAATTATTACAGAAGTAACAATCTGTCTTTTTCTATGATACTGTCATGAAAAAAGCTGTTTAAAACAAACACGTTATTTTTGAGTTTAAATCTATTTTAAAACAAGTAATATTCTGCCATTTAAACAATAAATATTAATACTTAAAATAAATTTTAACCTGTTTAGACATATCATCCCTGTCGAACCTGAACGGTTACCCTTGTTTGCAGTGTAGGGAGGCTCTTGCAATTTACACTCCTTTTTCGAAACCCATTTTCTATCAAATGGAAGTAAGATGATGTGCCGATCCAGCTCTCTTTTTCAGGACTTGTCAAAAGTTCCGGCAGCTCTGTTTATTCCCTGAATTCATCCATAAATCTCATTTCATCCTCGTTGGTGCCGATCAGGACAAGTTCGCTCTCCTCGGATATTCTGAAACCGGGCTCAGGATTTACAATCTGTTGGTCATTTTCCCGGATGGAAAGCACGTTACAGCCGGTCTTTTGCCGAACCTGCGAGTCAATCAGTGTTTTTCCCACAAGCCGGGCAGGGGTTTTAACAGTAAATACATTCAGTCCCTCGGCAATAATAACGATATCGTTTCGCTCCAGAATATTAAAAATAGCATTTGCACCCATTGTTGCATAGGACAGTACAAAATCAGCCCCTGCCCGGTGCAGGGTTGATACATTTCGCTGCAGCGTTGAACGGCTTATAATCTGAATGTTGGGGCGCAATTTCCGGGCATAAATCGTCAGATAGATGTTCATATCGTCATCGTGGGTGGTGACAAGAATGCACGGCGCCTGCTCAATTCCCGCTTTTTTGAGCACGCTAAAATCTTCGGCCGAGCCCAGGATATATCGCTCATCCTCCTTCATACGGGCGGGATCCTTGTCAATAATCCGGTAATCCAGTCCCCGTTCATCGAAAGCTTCGGCAATACCACGCCCCACGCGTCCCGCCCCCACGATGATGACCGGCTCATCAGAAACCCGGTAGATAGCCATAAACTCGTCATACGATCTGAGCTGATCGGTGGACCCCGCCATAATAAGCACGCTCTCATTTTTGATGGCAAGATCGGGGTGGGGCTTTATAAACTGCCCTCGTTCCCATATACCCACCAGGTTGATCCCCATCTTTTCCCGCAGCTGGCTCTCTTTCAGCGTTTTGCCCACCAGCGGTGTTTGGTAGGCCATCGCTTCAGCAATCACCAGCCTGTCAAATCGCCCGAGTACGTGAACCCGGCTGTCCTGCCCGATCGTTCTGCGTGAAAGCGATCGGCCCATCATCTCTCCCATTCGTATGACGTGAGAACACCCGGCCAGCTTAAGAAGGTCAATAGAGTCGGCGGAGTTGGCCGTGGCCACGATGGTTACATCCTCATCCATTTCCCGAACCGTATTACTCACGTTGGAATTTACCATATCGCTTCCCAGCGTTACCACCATGGCGGCCTGCCCGATCCGAAGATTCCGGTAGGTTTCGGGGTCATCGAGCTCCCCGTAGACCACATGGTAGCCCTGGTCGTGATATTCGAGCGCCTGTCCCAGGTCGCCTTCAAGCAGCACGTACTCGTAATGGTACTGCTCAAGCTTTTCCATTAGCGCCCTGGAAATCGGGTTGAAATGCGTTATAATGATGTGGTCCCGGGTATCTTCAGGGAGTTGACGCGGGGCCCTCGCCTTTGACTGCGCCTCGAGCCACGGGGCATAGAAAAACTGGATAAACGTGAATGGCAACAGTATCAGCAGCGATACCATCCCCGACAGCAGTACAATTACTGAAAACGCGCGACCCAGATCACTGGTAAAGGTGATATCACCAAATCCGAGGGTGGTCATCACGGTGAGTGTCCAGTAGAAGCCGGTAATCCAGCTGAACTGCTGCCCTTCGTACTCCATGATATAATGAAATATGACGGTGTATGCCGAGATAATCACAAAAAGAAATGCCAGGAAACGGGCAAGCCGCTTGATATTATACCGGGCATCCCGGCTGGAGATAATTTGCGTAAGCTGGGAAGAGAAAAATTTCAATTGGTTGACTTCTTGATCTTATCGTTGTCCCTTAACACCGATTTTACGGCCGTACAAATAGCTTTCAGCATTTTTAAAACAGGTCCTTTTGGCCACCATCAAGCCAGTTCGGCACCTTCAAATTTGACCCCAACTCTGCGTTCAGGTTTTTAATTAAATGAGCAGCCAGCTCGGGCGATCGCTGCTCATCATTCTGATGTACGAAAAAATGAATGTTATCCAATCCCTGGTCGGTCCAGCGCTGGAGTCGTTGCACCCATTCCTCCAGTCGCGTAAAATCGGTGGGATGATTCGCGCCCACATAGCGGACAAACGTCTCATTATTCGTCAGGCGCATGTGCAGCAGATCGCGCCGGCCGGCGGTATCCACAATTACATTTGCCACATTATTTTCCTCCAGTAACTGGTAGAGGTCCTCGGCCACAGAGGGATCATTAAACCAATCCGTGTGCCTGAATTCAGCAGCCAGCGGTATGCCCTCCGGCCACTCCTCGACGAAACGGACCACCCGGTCAAAAAATTTGGGGGCAAACTTGCTGCGCAGCTGCAGGAAAACCGTCCCCAGCTTCTCCCTGAAATGCACTACGCTGTCCAGGAAATCATCTCGTGCTTTTTCAACATCATTCAGCCATTTGAAGTGGCTGACCCGCTGGTTTACTTTCGGAAAAAAACGAAACCCTTCAGGCACTTTTTGGTACCAGTCATTGATTTGGTCCTCCGAAAAATTCCGGTAGAACGTGGCATTCATCTCCACGGCATTAAACTGCGAGCCGTAGTATTCCAGCTCGTCGCCGGTCCCTTTCGGATAAAAATTTTTGAGATCTTTCCGGTTCCACTTGGCACAGCCCACATATATCTCAGGGGGCTCGGAAGAACCCGTTTTTTCAAGCACCTCCGCGGTTCCGGGATGATCCTGGGGTAGAAAAAAATCAATGCTTCCGGGATGATCTGCGCTGCCAAATTTCATGAAAACAGGGTCATGTATTTACGGTTCAGAGGGCTTTACAAAACCGTTGTTTTGCAGAACCCTCGGTTTGTATATTCTTCTTTCTCAAGATTCAGACGGAAGGTATTCATTTTTTTCTCTTTTCCCGAATGGTCTCTTCCCGGGAGCCTGACGGCCCCGACACGTCGAACGAGAGGAATTCTCGTAATACCGAATGCCAATCCCGCTACCTCAGCTCCTGCCTATTCATTAATGGAGGGTTTTGCAAAACCTCCATTATAAAGAAGTTCCGATTTTAGCATATTTGTATGTATTTTTGGCCTACCGCACAGGGTGCGGCCTGTTATCCAGGCACGGCAACTTTTTTTATTTGATCGAAAATTGTCCTAACTTCATTTTAATATTTACACGATTCAGCAGGCTTTCCACGGCCTCTCTGACAGCCGTGCCAACATGCGGGAAAAGGTGATTCTGCTGATTATTTCAATACAACATTCCGGAATCCGGTGGACCGATCCATCTCTTGTTTAAATTGAATAAAATAATCTTCTTACTATTTTATCAATCGAATTATAAAATGATTTAACGCTGTATGGGTAACACAAAGAAAAAAGTTCTCATTGTTGAAGATGACCTTATTCTGAATTTATTGTATGAAAGTTATCTTGAACGACTTGATTTTGAGACTGAGGGAGAGCTGGTATACGGCAAAACAGCAATAGAGACGGCAAAAAGTATTGATCCCGATCTCATTATTATGGACATCTCCCTTGAGGGAGAGATTGATGGCATTCAAGCGATGAAAGAAATTCGAACATTTTCGGACGTGCCGGTCATATATATAACAGGCAATTCCGATCCCTACCACGTGGAACGCGCCCAGGAAACCGACTACCTGGACTACCTGACCAAGCCGATAGAATTTGACGATCTCAAAAAATCCATCGACAAGCATTTCAAGACCGTCAGCTAAGCCTAATAACTGCTTGTCAAGTCTCTTATCCCAGCAAATACATAATCCACAATTCCTGATTTATCACAGAATACAATGATACCGACAGCTAAGAAATCCCTCTCTTTTGTTATACTAATATCCCTGTTTATCGCCGGATGCGCCACGGTACAACAACGTGCCGAGCAACCGGAAACAGCCGCTACGGCAGCCTCCCAGGCAACCCCTCCGGACACCACCCTCCCCCTGGAGCTGGATCGGCCCGTTCCGAACTCCATAGATTTTGAGATTCCGTACGCGTACAAGCGTTCGGTCCGGCAGGGCACAAGGACCCCCATGGGCACTCCCGGTGAAGATTACTGGCAGCAGAAGGTAGACTACGACATGGACGTGGAGCTTATCCCGGACGAAAAGAGGGTCACGGCCCGCAGTACCATCACCTACCACAACAACGCCCCCGACTCACTGAACGGCATTATGCTTGAACTGGCACAAAATGTGCACAAAGAAGGCGTTCCGCGCAAAGAGAACGTGGAGGTAACGGGAGGAATGGAGATAAAAAGTGTGACAGTGGAAGGGCGCGAGCTCCGGGAAATCACGATGCAGGGACAACAGGGCTATTATATTGATGGAACCCGCATGTTTCTGACCCTGCCCTCGGCCCTCAAACACGGTCGCTCAACACAGGTTGAGGTGGAGTGGGCTTTCAAGGTGCCACAGAAAGGGGCCGGCGGACGTATGGGGTACAGCGAAGACAACCTCTTTTTTATTGCCTACTGGTATCCCAAGATTTCGGTATATGACGATGTCTATGGCTGGTTCACCGACCGGTTTAAAAACAACGCCGAATTCTACCATGAGTTTGGTGACTATTCGGTCGATATCACCGCGCCGGAACAGTGGCTGGTTACCTCCACGGGCAACCTGCAAAATGCCGGCCAGGTGCTGGACGCTTCCGTTGCCGAGCGCTACCGCCAGGCCCAGCAGAGTGACCAGGTAATAGCCATTGTAGACAGCAGCGACTTCGGGAATATTACTCCTTCAACCGGAGACGGCACATTAACCTGGTCGTTCACGGCAGAAAATATCAATGACTTTGCCTTCAGTGTTACCAAAGAATCGGTCTGGGAGGGCGCGCGCGCCTCAGTTGGAGATCGCGATAACGATGGACAGGAGGAATACACTTTTGTAGATGCCGTCTATCGCCTTTCAGCTCCCAAATGGAAAAAAGCGGTCCCCTATGCCCAGCATTCCATCACCTTCTTTTCAGACTATTTGGGCATGAGTTATCCCTGGTCGCATATGACCTCCATTGAAGGCGGTGGCATCATCGGCGGGGGGATGGAGTTCCCCATGATTACCATCATCGGCTCCTATAACTACCAGCCGCAGGAAAGCCTCTATTACGTGATCGCCCATGAATTTGCGCACATGTGGATTCCGATGATTGTAAGCACCAATGAGCGCCGCTACAGCTGGATCGACGAGGGCACTACGACTTTTAACGAAAACCAGGCGCGAAAAGACTATTTCCCCGATTCCGGCAACCCGGACATCAACGAATTTAATTCATATACAAACATCGCCGGCACCTACCTGGAAGGTCCCATTATGCGATGGTCTGACTATCATTATCCCGGTCCCGCTTTCGGGGTGGCCTCCTACCCGAAACCCGGCAGTGGCCTGGTGATACTACGGCACCTGCTGGGTGAAAAAACATTTCAAAAAGCCTACCAGACGTTTTTGAGCGAATGGAAATACAAACATCCCTACCCGTGGGACCTGTTTAATATTTTTGAAGCGGTCAGCGGGCGGAATCTTGACTGGTTCTGGCGCAGCTTCTACTATGAGACGTGGATTCTTGACCAGGCGGTCGGGGATGTCACCTCAACAGCAAACGGAACGCGGATCGTGATCGAAGACAAAGGCCAAATGCCGCTGCCAGCGACAGTAGAGATAACGCTGGACAACGGCGAAACGCTGACCCGTCATATCGAAGTAGACACCTGGCTGAGGGGCAACACATCTGCAGAGCTTCTCATAGAGCACCAAGCCGAAGTAACCGGGGTTCAAATTGACCCTCAACATCATTTCCCGGATGTGAACAGGGCCAATAATTCCTGGCAAAAATAAACGTCTGCAAGGATTAATATTTAGATTCGTTACAGAGGGGCATTGACAGATGTCCCTCTTTTTATTTTTTGCAATTCTCCCCAGCAAGAAATTGTTTACATTTAACCTTCATTCATATTACTTTCTTTTTCAAAGAAACTGCATATGTTAAAAAAATACCTTTCATTGCGTTGGGTTTTACTAGGCACGGCCATTGTCACTATTCTTGGCCTGACGGCGATGAATGTCTTTTCGCTATTTCGCCTGCACCAAACAACGATTGAATCGGACCTGGAAAACAAGAAACTGCAGGTATCAGAATTTACTGACAAGGTTCATCACCGTTTTTTCAATCCGTACTGGGGAATTGACAAGCTCGACATGGATCATACCCAGCGGGTGTTTGAACAAACAGGGCAATTCCCCCCGGCATTTCAGCGACACATCGAGCAGGCCGCCGCCGATTCCATCTTTACCGACATCTATTTCAAACCTCACGGCTGCAGGGCCTGCCAGAATGAAACCAGCCTGCTCAGATTTGATCAGCTTGACCGCAAATTTAAACCGACTACCGAATATTCCGAATTCGTGTGCGACGGGATGGGCATTGCGCGAACCCGCATGAAAGTGCTCATTGACGAATACCGGTTTAACTATAAAAGCATTTTTGATACCCACTACAGCATGACCCTGGCGCTGATCAATCTCTCCGAACAGGAAATTTTTGGCTACCTGACCATGCTGATCGACCAAGACTACCTGGTTAATGAATACTTGCATAAAGAGCTGGTGCGGCGCTTCGGCAACCCCGACTCCAGCGGCGTAGTGGTTTGGCTGCGGGACTGGACCAAGGACGAGACGGTCATAAGCAGCGATCACGCGCGCACCTTTGACGAAGACAAGGTGCAGTACAAGCAGCGGTTTCCCGATTTCTTTGACAACTGGACGCTCAAGGTAGCTTTTACCGAAAGTCCCACGATTGCGGCTTCCAAGGCCTCGCTGTTCAAAAATTTTGCGGTACTGGGTGGTGCGGTCGTCATCCTGCTGGGGGCGATCGGGTTTATCTTTGTCACCGCGCAAAAAGAGCGGGCTCTGGCGGAGCGGCAGGCCGGCTTCCTGGCTAATGTAACCCATGAATTGAAGACCCCTCTTGCCGTAATGCAGGCGGCGGGCGAAAACCTTGCCGATGGACGCGTGGATAACAAGGAGCGGCTCCAGTCCTACGGCCGGCATATCCACAGCGAGGCCCTCCGGCTAAAGCGAATGATAGAAAAGCTGCTGGATGTAGCCAAAGCTGATGCCGGACAGTCCATTATTGAACCCAAACCCGTTGACTTGAACCGGCTTGTTCAACGATACCTGGATAACCATGAACCCTATATCAACAACAAAGGCTTCACTCTTGATATATCGATGGACGAGTCACTGCCTCCTGTCATGGTAGATGAAGACAGTTTTAACACCATCATCGGAAACCTGGTTGAAAATGCCATAAAATATAGCGAAGATGAAAAATATATCGGTATACAGCTGCAAAAAAAGCATACACAGGTGCGCCTTGAGATAGAAGATCACGGGGTGGGAATACCCAGGAGCGCGATCAAACATATTTTTGAAAAATTCTACCGGGTCGAAGACTCCCTGACAGCCCAAAGCAAAGGTCACGGTTTAGGACTCTCGATCGTCAAAAACCTTGTTGAGCTGAACGGCGGCACCATACAGGTTGACAGTGTGAAAGGAAACGGTTCTACATTTATCGTGGAATTCCCGATTCTGGTCGA
Source organism: Halalkalibaculum sp. DA384 (assembly GCF_043951955.1). Classification (NCBI taxonomy): domain Bacteria; kingdom Pseudomonadati; phylum Balneolota; class Balneolia; order Balneolales; family Balneolaceae; genus Halalkalibaculum; species Halalkalibaculum sp. DA384. Next base: position 171,718 of record NZ_JBINJE010000005.1, read on the forward strand.
TCCCGGAAATAACGGTAACGGTACTACAGACGAACAATCACAACAACACATTAATCAGCAAGATAAACCCCAGTATGTCGGATAACCCAAAAAAAATAGTAATTGTTGAAGACGAGCCCAGCCTCATTTTTACCTTACAGGATACACTGGAAAACGAGGGATATGATGTTTTTGTGGCTGAAGAAGGTGAAGAAGCCGTCGAAATTGTAAAAAAAGAGAATCCCGACCTGATGTTGCTGGATCTCATGCTCCCCGGAATGAGCGGTTATGACGTATGTAAAAAAGTCCGCAACATGACCTACACGTTTCCCATCATTATATTGACGGCCAGGGACCAGGAAATTGACAAAGTCACCGGCCTCAACATCGGGGCCGACGACTATATGACCAAGCCGTTCGGCGTTAAGGAACTGCTTGCACGCATTAAAGCCCGTCTCCGCCGTTCAGAAACCTACTCCAAGTCAAAACCGATCAACGATCTGGAGCTGGATCCGGTAACGATTGACCTGAAAAATGCCCTGGCCAGGCACCCGGAGGAGGAAAAGGATCTGACCACGCGGGAGGTCGAACTTATCCGGTACCTCGCCGCGCATGCCAATGAACCGGTCTCACGCGATGCCCTGCTGGAAAATGTCTGGCGGTACGAGCACAGCACCAACACCCGTACGGTGGATGTTCACATCTCAAAACTGCGTTCCAAAATTGAACAACACCCCGACGACCCGCAGTACCTGGTTACCCTGCACGGCGTAGGTTATATGCTGAAAATTGAGTAATGGTCAGATCGACTCTGCGGATAATCGTTGGCAGATCAGCAAGGCAGGGAGGGTACCACTTACAGACAGAGAGTTCTTAGTCGTTCAACCCCTCCAACACGTTTTGGGATTTGGTATCGGCGATAAATTGGATAAAATTTTTGATCTGGTTATCCAGCAGTTGCTGCTGAAATGAGTCGCTGATCCCTTTCTCCTCATCAAAATTATCATTTACCCTGGGAATGTAGACCCGTTCCGGAAATATATATGCATTCCGATAACTGAATACCTGCTGCATCTGCTCAACTGCTCGTAAAGCCCCAAAAGCACCATCGGCCTCTCCCACGAAACAGATCGGTTTCTTCTCCAGTCCGCTCGGATAGGGCAGATAATCTATAACCAGCTTCAGAATGCCGGGATACCCTCCATTATATTCGGGTACAACCACGCAGAGCCCGTCGGCATCCAGCAGTTTGGTAGTAAACTTCCGGACTTCTTCATTCTCCTTTCCGTAAGGCCCTCCGCTAACCTGTTCGAGTGGGAAGTATCGCAGATCGATGATTTCAGGCATCACCTCCTCGATCTCACGGTATCGTGTTCGCAAATAACGCGATACACGCAACGCATTAGAGCCGGGGCGGTCGGTACCGCTAATAATATTCAGTTCAATCATTACATGCTGTTCTATTAGTGCTGAAAAAAAGTATACCAAATTCGACAGTTAATAATTCCATCTTAATCATTTAAGATCTTATTGAAAATTTACTTAATTAATAAACATAAATTTAAATAATAACTAACTTATTTTCAATTTATTCATATTTGATTTAATATATTCACTTAATTACAATATTAACCTAATTTTATTAAGTGTATGAGAAGAATAATTATACCGATCATACTGCTGGTACTGTTCGCCGGTGCTCCAGGACTATTGGTGGCAATGCCGGATCCGGCCCCTGTTTTACTGGACACAACCGCTTCCCCCGTCGAAGGGAAAACGTTTGCCGACCTGCTTTGGGTAATGGTCGCCGGTTTCCTGGTATTTTTTATGCAGGCCGGCTTTGCCCTTGTGGAAACCGGATTTACGCGGGCTAAAAACGTCACCAACATCATGATGAAGAACCTGATGGATTTTGGATTGGGTACCATCGTATTCTGGGCTTGCGGTTTTGGCCTGATGTACGGAACCGACATGTTCGGGCTCTTTGGCACCTCCAATTTCTTTTTATCGGAAGCGGTCACTCCCAGCGGCGAGCTGGACGCCTGGCTGTATGGGTATTGGTTTTTCCAGGCCGTTTTTGCCGCCACCGCGGCTACGATTGTTTCCGGAGCGGTGGCAGAACGAACCAAATTTTCGGCTTACATCATCTATACCGTGATTATTACGGCATTTATTTATCCCATTGTCGGGCACTGGATCTGGGGGGGCGGGTGGCTGGAAAAGCTGGGGTTCTATGATTTTGCGGGATCCACGGTGGTCCATGGTGTGGGAGCCTGGGCCGGACTGGCCGGCACGATGATTCTGGGTCCACGCATTGGTCGTTTTGCCCGCGGAAAAGTAACAAATATCCCCGGCCACAGCATGGCTCTGGGTACACTGGGCGTGTTTATCCTGTGGCTTGGCTGGTTTGGTTTCAATCCCGGAAGTACGCTCGGGGCCGACCTGTCCATCGCGCGTATTGCCGTTACCACCAACCTGGCTGCGGCGGGCGGAGCTGTTACCACGATGGCAGTCGTCTGGTACAGGCGCGGCAAGCCCGATTTGACCTATACTCTCAACGGCGCGCTGGCCGGCCTCGTCGCTATTACAGCGGGATGTGCAGTGGTCTCTCCGGTGTCGGCCCTGATCATCGGTAGCATCGGGGGACTGTCCATGATGCTCGGAATGTATCTGCTTGAAAAGAATGGCATTGATGATCCGGTTGGAGCGATACCCGTGCACGGCTTTGCCGGCGTTTGGGGCACACTGGCGGTAGGATTCTTTGCACAGTCACCCTACACCACGGAATTAACGGGCCTTTTCTTTGGAGGTTCTTTTACACAGCTGCTGGTGCAGGCCCTGGGAATCTTCTCCGTCTTTGCGTGGACGATCGGTACCGCATACCTGGTCTTTAAGGGAATTGAGCAGTTCCACGATTTAAGAGTGAGTGCCGAGGAGGAACTCAACGGGCTCGACAAATATGAGCACGGGGTACGTGGATATCCCGATTTCTTTGGAGTAAATGACGCCCGTGAAATGATGGACCTTGACGCCGAACAGGAGTTGAATCTTATCAACAACGCCATCCTTCCGGTTGATGTAGACCCCGACTCCTGATTCCCGGGAGTCGGCGGACGATAAGAAGTTAGCTATTCGATTGCCAGGCTTTTTTTATCTTCTGGAGGCGCTCCCATAGCTTGCCTTCGCGGCCGATATTCCCAGGTTCGAACCAGCTCGTACCTTCCAGTTCCTCTGGCAGGTACTGCTGCTCGGTCCAGTGGTGTGGATGAGAGTGGGGATACTTGTAGTCGTCGGAGGCGTTCTCTTTATCCAGGTAGCGGGCCTCCTTGGAGTTGGCGGTTTTGTCCCGCAGGTGAGGCGGCACCGCTTTTGTACCGCGATTCTTAATCTCGCTCCGGACCGAAAATACCGCCCCGGTGCTGTTGCTTTTGGGAGCCAGCGACAGGTAGATACAGGCATGAGCCAGGAAATAGAGTCCCTCCGGCATGCCGCATTTGGTAAACGCCTCGTGGGCCGAATTCACCATCGTGAGGGCATGCGGATCGGCCATCCCCACATCTTCAGAGGCCAGGATAAGCATGCGCCGAAAAATGAAATTGGGATCATCTCCTCCCTCAAGCATGGCCGCCATCCAGTAGAGGGCCGCATCCACGTCTGAGCCGCGCATCGACTTGATAAAGGCCGAGGCGTAATGGTAATGCTCATCACCGGTACCCTGGTAGCGCACATTGCGTTTCTGAATACACTCTTTGGCGATCTCCAGGTCGATAAGAATGTTTCCCTCTTCATCCTTATCGCTGGAGAGGACTGCCACTTCAAGGGCGTTGATGGCGTTACGAATATCTCCACCCGCGAACTCTGCCAGATGATTTTTGGCCGGTTCGGTGAGTATGACATCTTTATGGCCGAGTCCGCGCTCCTTGTCCTTCAGCGCCCGGTCGATCATCGTCTTTACGTGCTCAACCTGGAGGTCATAGAGCTCGAAAAGCTGGCACCTGGAAAGCAGCGGATTTACCAGGGAATAATACGGGTTTTCGGTCGTCGCGCCGATCAAGGTGATCACACCCGATTCAAGATGCGGCAGCAGCGCATCCTGCTGAGCTTTGTTCCAGCGGTGGATCTCATCCACAAACAGGATCGTTTTTCTACCGTTCATCTGCTGGATCTTCTGGGCCCGCTCTACAACCTGTCGCAGATCTTTAATCCCATCCAGCACCGCGTTAAGCACCTCAAACTTGGCATTGATCTCCCGCGAAATAACATGGGCAAGCGTGGTTTTTCCCGAACTGGGGGGACCGTAAAAAATCAGCGAGCCGATCACCCCGCTCTCGATCATTCGGCGCAGCATCTTCCCCTCTCCAACGATATGATCCTGCCCGACGAACTCGTCCAGTGAATCGGGACGCATGCGGGTGGCCAGCGGTTCATGGGGATTTACCACGGACCGTTTTTCCTGCGATTTCTTGGCCGGATCCGCTTTTTCCTCTTCAAAAAGATTCATCTGCGATAGAGTTGTTTCTGGTGGCAGTTGACAACGTGTAAAATCTAAGCTTTTCCCTGTTCAAAATTAAACCTTTTAATAGATCGTTTTAACCTGGCCCCAGCCCCACCTGTGTGCGGCAGGCGTTTGGCAACAACTCTTTGAACTTCCACATCTTTACCGGGGCATTAAAAACTCTGCTATTCAAGCTTGTCTGGCTAAAAAACAGGACTCTGAAAACCACTGGCTGAATTTACTGTTCAAGACCGGGGACCAACACAGACTAAATGGAAAAATTCTTGTTATTTAAACCGTATCTAAATAAAATTGCGGCGTCTTATTTAGATACGGTCTAGGTAAGAATACGTTGTTGAAACCAAAAATAAAGAACCTCATACATAACTCCGGCTGTGCCGGCCTGTTTTCGTGGCTTTCGCATAGTTTCATCCGCTTGTCCATGCCCGGTATGGGATGACCAAGCCAGGCCACCAGGCATCGCAGCTGTATTAGAAATCACAATCCCTAACCCTAACATAGCGAATACCACAGAACCAATGGCATTTTCTGAAATAAATCTCCTTAAAATATCCGTTTTTCTAGTTTTACTTCTATTATCGATCTCTTTCAGCGCCCGGGCACAAACAACCGGCAGTATAGAGGGACGGGTCATCGATATTGAAGACAAGCCGCTTCCCAATATCAACATCCGTCTGGAAGGCACCAGCTACGGGGCCGCAACCAATACCGATGGGTATTACATAATCAATGAAATTCCAGCGGGCGACTACACCTTTGTGGTTTCCGGCATCGGATATGAGGAGGAAACGCGAGCCATATCGGTTCAGGCGGACCAATCTCTCACGATCGATGTCACGCTCTCAGACTCAAACCAGGAGCTGCAGGAAGTGATTGTACGTGCAGGTAATGCGAACAAGTTCAGCACTGAAATTACACAGCATGTCGCCAAGCTGCCGATCAGAAATATCAACAATCCCCAGGTCTACAACACGGTTACCTCTGACCTGCTGGAGGACCAGGTTGCGACCAGTTTCGAGGATGCCCTCACCAACGCACCCGGGGTGACCAAGCTTTGGGAGTCTACCGGTCGCGGTGGCGACGGAGCCGGCTACTACTCCCTGCGTGGATTCTCAGCCCAGCCCACAATGGTGAACGGGCTGCCCGCCCTCACCAACGGCACTCCGGATCCCGCCAACATTGAGCGGGTGGAAATCATCAAGGGGCCATCCGGCACGCTCTACGGCAGCAGTCTCGTATCGTACGGCGGACTGATCAACGTGGTAACCAAGCGACCCTACTACAATTTCGGAGGTAATATCTCCTACAAAACCGGGAGCTTCGGCCTGAACCGGGTAACGGCAGATATTAATACGCCCGTCAGCAGCGAGCGGGATATCGCACTGCGCGTCAACACGGCATACGACTCCAGAAACAGCTTCCAGGATGCCGGATTCAGCAAGTCTCTTTTTGTTGCTCCGTCCCTCTCCTACCGCGTACATGAGGACCTCTCTTTTCTTATCCGCACGGAATACTACAACGCCGAGCGCACCAATCCCACCATGCTATTCCTGAATAGAAGTGCAGAGCTGACAGCCCATAACATGGAGGAGCTGGGTTACAACCCTAATCACTCGTTTACCAGTAATACACTTACTATTCAGAATCCAACCTTTAATTTCCAGGGCCAGATGAGGTACCGGCTTTCTGACCAGTGGACCTCTCAAACTGCCATTTCAAGCAGCAATGCCCAAACTGACGGATACTACACCTACTTGTGGGATTTCGCCGGCGACGGCACCAACAGCACGTTTGCCCGTTACCTGAGCAAACAAAACTCCACAACCCTGGGCACCGATATCCAGCAAAACTTTATTGGTGATTTTTCAATCGGCGGGGCAGACAACAAAATGGTAATCGGGATTGATTATTTCCAGCAAAACGTCATCAACAACAGCAGCGGATATGTGGGGCTGGGAACCGTATCGCTCGGCACCGACCCCGGCGGGCTTTCAAAAGAAGCGGCCGACACCGCCCTGGCCACCGCGCCAGTTAATCAAAGTGAGACGAAGCAGCAAGTCTACAGTGCCTACATTTCTGATGTAGTGGATATACTGCCCCAGCTGTCGGTAATGGCCAGCCTGCGGGTCGACCATTTCGATAATGAGGGAACCGTCTCCACCGATGATGACGACTACACCCAGATCGCCTACTCACCCAAATTCGGAGTGGTTGTAAAGCCGCTGCCGGAAAGACTTTCGCTGTTCGCCAATTATATGAACGGGTTCAGCAATGTCGCTCCAATCACTTCAGGAAACCAAACCTTCAACTTTTCACCCGAGCGTGCAAACCAGTGGGAAACCGGTATTAAGACCAACCTGCTGAATGACCGCCTTTCAGCCACTGTAAGCTATTACGATATCCGAGTCACCGATGTTGTTCGCCAGGTGGCCCCGGAACAGTATGAGCAGGATGGGGAAAACTACAGCCGAGGTATTGAGGCCAGCATTACCGCCTCCCCTGTCAACGGGCTGAACGTCATTGCCGGTTACAGTTACAACGAGAGCGAAATCACCAAAACCGACAACGATCAATACCGCGGCCGGCGACCTGAAGAAGCTGGTCCCCAAACCCTGATCAACGGCTGGATCAGCTACCGTATTCCCGATGGGCCGCTCCAGGATCTCGGCCTCGGATTCGGGGGTAACTACGCCAGCGAAAATATGATTCTCAACCGGGCCTCCACCGGCCAGTTTACCCTGCCTTCCTATACAGTCCTCAACGCTTCGGTCTTTTACGAAACCGAGAGCTACCGGCTGGACCTGAAAGTCAACAATATCGGCGACACTACCTACTACAAGGGATGGTCAACCATCAATCCCCAGCAGCCACGAAACATAACCGCGAGCTTCTCCTACAAATTTTAATTTGCCATGCCTTCATTCAAAAAAATAATGCTTGTCATCCACCGCTGGCTCGGTCTCATAACCGGGCTGGTGGTACTCATCCTGAGCATAACGGGATGCCTGTTTGTCTTTCACCAGGAGATCTCCGACATCGTAAAAAGCGATCTCTATTATGTAAAGGAAAAGCCGTCGGACCGCCAGCCCCTGCCGATTGAACAACTGGAGCAGAAAGCGGCCGAAGCACTCGAGATAGAGCACCTGCCATATGGACTCACCACCTACAAAGATCCTGACCGAAACTGGTCGGCCATGAATTACCAGGCCAGTGATGAGTTCGCGTGGACCTATTTTGGCTCTATGGATGATTATCGCACCGTATATATAAATCCATATACGGGAGCGGTCGCCGGCATACAGAATGAGAAAAAGGATTTCTTTCAAATTGTGAAAGGCATACACTGGAGCCTCCTGCTGGCCACGCCGATTGGTCAGCCGATTGTTGCGTGGAGCACTGTCATATTTATCGTACTGCTCATTACCGGAATAATTCTATGGTGGCCCAAAAAGTGGAACAAGGCGGGCCGGCAGCGCAGCTTCAGGATCAAGTGGGGCAGCACCTGGCGGAGAGTTAATTATGACCTGCATAATGTGCTCGGCTTTTACTTTTTGACACTGGCGCTCATCCTCGCATTTACGGGACTCTACTGGTATTTTCCCTCCGCCAAAAAGGCGATTTACTTTTTGGGGACCGGTGAATTCAAACTCCCCCCTGACGAGCACAAGCAACATGTTTCAGCCGCCGCACCATCGGACGAAATCGAATCCCCCCTGCAGGTTATTTACCGCAACGCCTGGAATCAAAATCCCAACGCCTACGGTATCAGTTTGGCAACGCCGGTTGACAGCCAGGGGACGATCACGGCCACCGTATATCCGGACGGGCAGACGTATTACGAACATTTTCACCTGGATTACGACCAGTACACCGGGGAGCTGATTGCGGGAGAAGATTACGATTCCAAAAACGCCGGGGAAAAACTATTGGCGATGAATTACGACATCCATGTAGGTGCCATTGGCGGATTGCCGGGGAAAATTATCGCTTTTATCGCCAGCCTGATCTGCGGGAGCCTTCCCGTTACCGGATTCATCATCTGGTGGGATCGAAAAAAACGGCAGTGGGCACGCGAAAAAAGAGACCGGAAGCGCTCCGATAAATCTCATATCAATCCATCATTTAAAGAACCGGAATATGCGAGCCCGGAACCGGAAATAGTAAACAAGTGAGGGGGAGGCATTACTTAGATACCCCGAGAGACCTGTTTGTCTCAATCCTCAGACAGTCTGCACCGCAAGCTCGCGCGACGTTAACTGTTTCCAGGCATTTCGGCCACAAAAATATTGTTGGCAATCTCATAGCCGATCGCCTGCTCTGTCTCTTCAAGTAAAATCGTAAGGGGGCCGTTGAACGGGGCTTTCTCCCTGATTTTAATTTTAACCCCCGGCAGCACTCCCAGCTTTTCCAGGTAGCGCAGCACCTCCGGGTCTTGGTCCTTCACGCGGCTTACGATATAGGTTTTCCCCGCATCCGCGTCTCCCAGCGGCTCAGCATTCAGCTCAGGCATGACGCCCTCCTTGGTTGGGATGGGATCTCCATGCGGGTCGTGGGTGGGATTGTCCAGCAATTCGGCAATCTTATCCTCAAACTGTTCCGATATGTGGTGTTCCAGCTTCTCAGCCTCCTCGTGCACTTCGTCCCAGGAATAACCGAGTACCTCCAGCAGGTACAGCTCCAGCAGGCGGTGGTGGCGGATAATCTCAAGGGCAATCTTTGTGCCCGATTTGGTGAGGGTGGCCCCTTTGTACGACTGGTAATCGACCAGTCCCATTTTTGAGAGCCTTTTTACCATGTTGGTGGCCGAAGCCGACGACACATCCATCGATTCGGCAATGCTGGATGTAGAAGCGCCCTTGCCCTCCGATTCCAATACATAAATAGTTTTTAAATAATCTTCGACAGCTTGGCTCAGAACCATGTATACAAGTACTCCATTTCTAAAAATCTTTATCCCGAATATACGAAATCATCTACACCGATTTGTAGCCGCCGTAAATTATTCCTCGGACCTGTTTTTGATGTACTGGTCAAATTTTACGCGGGCGTAGGCATCAGAACCCACATATGCCAACAATGATTTAAATGTATCGACAGGAATAAAACCCGGTTGTTTTCCCAAAATCTCTCCTTGTCCATTGATAAAAAGGAAAGTGGGCGTTCCCGACACGCGAATGGAACCGGCAAACTCCCGCTCCGACATTTCAGTGCCGTTGTAGGTAACCCGATCCTTCGATTCCACATCCAGGCGTACTGGATAATAGTATTTGTGAAGCGAATCCTGGACCGCCTTTTGGGGAAACACCTCTCGTTCCATCTTTTTGCAGTACCCGCACCAGCTGGCCTCCATGTAGATCATCACCTTTTTATCGCCCGATTTTGCAAGCTCCTGGGCTTCCTCCAGGGAATACCAGTTTATCTTGGCTGTGCGATCAACTCCCTGAAATGCCGATACGGTCATAAAAAAAAGTACCGCCAGTAACATACTTGTCTGTTTCATTCTGCATAAAATTTGTTGAACTTTGAGTATACGGTTCGATGGTTACCTAATTTATCTATTCTAACTTTTATTGTTAAGTTTTATTACCATCACAGTCATGTCATCGTGTTGCCTGGCCTTTCCCGAAAAGGTATCCACATCCGTCACCAGATCTGATAGGATTTCAGGGGCCTGTTTTTTTGCGCTGTTACCGAGCAGTTTTTGCAGCCGACCGGTTCCATAAAACTGGTGTGCCGTATTCAACGACTCAACAACGCCATCAGTATATAGCACCAGGAGATCTCCCGCGGAGAGCTCCAGCGTGGCCTCCTGGATATTGTTGTCAAATGAGTCTGAAATTGTTAACCCGAGTCCCAGTCCACTGGGCTGAAGCAGGTTTATGGTCTTTTTCTCGGCGGCATAATGCAATATCGGGTTATGGCCGGCCCGCGCAAAGCTAAACGTTTTTTGGCGGGTATCCACGATACCGTAAATCAATGAGATAAAAGTACCGCGCCGTGCGTTATCATAAAACAGTTTATTCGCTTTTTTCAGCACTTCCGCAGGTGATTCTGTCTCCCGGCACAGGGTATGCAGGATCCCCTTGGTGAATGTCATGTAAAATGCGGCCTGAATGCCCTTGCCGCTCACATCCCCAATAGCCACCCCGAGGCGGTGGTCATCGAGCTGGATAAAATCATAATAGTCGCCCCCGGTTTCATACGCCGGCTTACAGATAGCTGCCAGATCCAGCATATCGATGGCGGGCGTTCCCACCGGCAGGAACGATTGCTGTACATCGCGGGCAATCTGCAGCTCCTGCTTAATCCGCTCCTCCTGCGCCAGCTCTTCTACGTATTCCGGTACAAAATCGGGCAGTGCCCGCCCCTCTTCACCTTTCAAAATTGAAAATACTCCCCCGCCCGTTGCCAGAAACAGGAACACGAGATAAAACAAAAAGACGTAGAAATCGGGCGAACCCTCCATCATCCATCCACTGGAAGCGACCAGCAGGCAGTTGAACAGGAAATAGGTTATCAGCAGGGTCAGAAAATCCCAATATAGGTAGATACCCGTCAATGCCAACCCAAATACCAAGTGAAGAACAGCCTGCGTTACGGGCGGTCCGCCGGTATACGGGAGCGGCTCTGCCACCACAACGGCCAATATCATGAAAAAGCCGGCCAGCCAGCGCTTGCCGGTCTGGGCATAGGTTTGGGAACCGACAACCAAAAATATGCTGAAAGCGGCAAACAGGGTGTACCACAAATTGTCCAGTAACAGGTAAACTGGAGGCCAGATCACCTCGTAAGACAAGATCGGTTCCTCGATTTCAAAGTAAAAATCGGGGAAAAACCACAACAAAACAGCCCAGAAACCGGCAAGAAGAAAAGCGAGGACACCCGAGCGGACAAACGCCTCACCCACCGGTTTGTTAAAAAACATTCCCTGCCGGAGATAGTCGTAACAATCGAGCTTGCCGGGCCAGTATTGGCGGGTAACCGAATCGCCGACCGCTGAAAGAACGAAAAGGCTGACCGAAGCTACGGCACCGGTGATTCCCATACTCAGGGAGAGGCCCACAAGATCGACCCAGTTGCCACCCTCTTCAAAAATATTGGTTTCATTGATCTGGTTCATGAATATAATAGCCGGCACTGTAAATCCCGCCAAAATACTCAATACCAGCGCTGATTTTGTATCGATCACCCGCGCCCGGATACGGAAATAAAAGATGATAATCGTGCCTATACCAAAAAGAAAAAAACCGGCCACTTGAACCAGTTCCCAGAGGGGCGGGGTTCTGCTGTCATTGTCGGAACGGGGATTATAGCTGGCACTCAGTCCCAGCAGGTTGCCCGTTGGCGTCAACGAAGCCCGCAGGTTTATCACCTGCCCGTGGATCGGCTGCGCTGAGGTATACCGGATACGCGCAACGACCGTTGATCCCACCGTTTCCATACGGATATTCGCCACATCAAACTTTTGCAGTTCCCAGCCGGACTGCGCAATGTAATATTCACCCAGCCGCAATACTTCGGAGCGAGTAAATGGACTGATCCCCGGAGAGGAGCCCCGGCCACTTGGAGCGGTGGTCGTGTCGTTATAATTCCGATCAAGGTTAAAGCTTAATTTCTCATGCCAGAGCGAATCCGGCAGGGTCTCCAGCAACTGCCGCAAACTGTCCGAGGTAAAAACACGCTCCAGCGCCTCCCGGTTCACCTGCTGTTCCGGTATCAGGTCACTTCCATTTAACAATTCGACCCACTCTCCCGAAGAAGCATATCGTATGATGAATTCGGTGGGCCCCGTTTCTACATTCTCCCGATCGCTCCCAATCGTGATTTGCCTCTCATCCCTTACCGAACTTTTTTGGTTGAAATGAACCTCCCAAAAATAGGGGTAGAGGTTCGCTGAAGAATCTTGCTGAAAGATTTTAATCGCTTTCTGCCGACCCATGTTGGTTTGCAGACTGTCCAACAGGCGGCTGTTGGTCCCAAAGTTGACCTGCGTGCGGTAGTTGCTGGTGTTGAATCCCAGCGAACCGGCAAGGTCTTCCGCACGGGATTCCGCGGAAGATTCATCCAGGGCAATATGGATCATGCCCCGGGGATCTTGCGAGTCATAGGTCATGAAAAAGCCGAGCACCCCGAGCAGCCCGGCGGCTATAAACAGAAAATCCTGAACGGTGTAGCTTCGATTTTGATTTAGCAGAGACATGCACCTGTCGCCTAAATTGATTATCGCAGAATGAATACACGCATGAATATGCTAAATAGTTATGAGAATATCTTTTAACTTTCCGGGGCTTTCACGTCCGTGCCGGAACAATATGTTTGGGCTAACGGATGGAAAAATTTGCCTGGATCCACACCTTTCGCTGCTGGACCTGAAGCGTTATTTCCACTGCCCTGGCACGCACCCCGGGTCAAAACCACCAATCGACAGATATACTGCATATGTGCCTGATCGCCTTTTCATATAAACAGCACCCGCAATATGACCTTGTTTTCATAGCCAACCGGGATGAGTTTTATGAGCGGCCCACGCGAAAGGCCCGTTTTTGGGATGAGGAACCAGACATCCTGGCAGGCAAAGATCTCAAGGCGGGCGGCACATGGATGGGGATTACGCGCGATGGGCGGCTTTCCGCCCTGACCAACTACCGCGACATGGCTAACCGCAAGGAAAACGCCCCCTCACGGGGACACCTGGTGCGCAATTTCCTGGCCGGCGACATCGCACCGGAATCGTACCTGCAGCAACTGCATTCCAAGGCCGAACAGTATAACGGGTTCAACCTGTTGGTGGGTTCGATCCACAACCTGATGTATTACTCCAACAAAACAGGTCAGCCGGTATCGCTCGACGCCGGTTTATACGGGTTAAGCAATCACCTGCTGGATACGCCCTGGCCGAAGACAGAGCGATCAAAGAAACAACTTTCAGAAGTTATCCGGCAAGATACTATTGATGAATCGTCTCTCTTCGAGATATTGAAGAACGACCAGGCGGCCCCTGATTCCCGGCTCCCTGATACCGGCTTGTCCAGGGACCTTGAACGCGCCGTTTCCCCCATCTTTATCGCAACGGAGGAATATGGCACCCGCTGCTCCACAATTTTACTGGTTGGCAGCAACGGGCAAGTAACCTTTGAGGAACGCCGATACAAAAAGGGAAGTGCCACTGTCAAAGATAACAGCCGTTTTGAGTTTGAACTGGAAGGACGTTGACAATCAGTTTTGCGATCGATTGAACGCTTTGACGAGTTTGAATATCGTGGAGTGTAGTTGGAAGATAACAGTCGGTATGAGGCGGAGCTTCAAGGCTAAAAAATGGGGAGCTGGTTAGTAAACGGGCCTTTGCAGAACCTGCCATTTTGTTGGGAGGTAGTTGTACTACCGGCCTTGGTGGCCTTTTAACGGGAGTACAACTCCCTCAGAACGAGGAATTGAGGGTTTTACAAAGCCCTCTAAACGTTTAATCCAAACTTGTAATAGCAGCTTCTTTTCCCTCTGGCGCATACTCTTCCGGATCCGGTATTTTTCCAAATTTAAAGATAACAGCAATGATTACAACCACTCCCAGCGGGTAGATAACCCACCAGGGAATACTCAGCACCAGCACGCCGACCATCGCCAGGATGCTGATCGCCCCCACGATCATGGCATAGGGCAGTTGCGTGTTGACATGCTCCACGTGATCGCACTGGGTGGCGATGGAACTCAAAATCGTCGTATCGGAAATCGGGGAGCAGTGGTCGCCCCACACCGATCCGCCCAGCACGGCACTAACGCAGGCGTAAATAATTTCGTGGGTGACCTCAAAACCCAGTCCACTGCTGTTGCCGATCTCCCACGCAAGCGGGACCACCAACGGCATCAGGATACCCATCGTGCCCCAGCTGGAACCGGTGGCAAAAGCAGTAATTGCCGACAAAAACAGGACCATCGACGGCAGCCAATAGGGATTCAGCAGGTCACCAAAAACCGACATCAGGTAATCTGCCGTATTCAGCTCCACCGTAATGGCGCTAAGCGCCCACGCCAGGACTAAAATCAGGAGGCCGTCAAACATGGTGTGCATCCCGTCCATCATTCCTTTCAGGGTGTCCTCAACATCCAAAAGCCTTTGCGACAAAGTCATAGCTATGGCCACCACCATCGAAAGAAATCCGCCCCAGAGCAGCGCTTTGTAAGAGTCGGCTGTTTCAATGATTTCCTGGATCTTGCTGCCATCACCCGTGACCACCAGTCCGCCGATACACCCAAACACAAGTACAAATATCGGGACAGCGGCATTTATCCAGTGCGATTCAGTCTTCTTTATTTCATCCTCCCTGATCTTCTCTTTGTAGAGGTTGTAGCGATCCAGCTCCGGTTCATGCTTGGCTTTATACAGGGTGATGCGTGCTTTCAGCATGGTCGCAAAATCGCGGCCGGACCATGCGATCAGAATCACAAAAAGGATGGTAAAAAATGCGTAAAAATTGTAGGGAAGCGAGTTAAAAAATACGGAGTATGCCGCTTCGTTGAACTCCGGCATCTTTGCCTCGGCGTCGGCGATAAACCCCACCATTGCGCCGATCCAGGTGCTAACAAGCGCGACAGTGGCGATGGGAGCGGCGGTGGCATCCACGAGATAAGCCAGCTTGGCGCGGGAGATCCGAAGCTTGTCGGTGAGCGGGCGCATCGTATTGCCGACCACCATGGTGTTGGCATAATCATCAAAAAAGACAATAAACCCCATCAGTGCCGTGATGAGCTGGCCATGCACTTTGGTGCGCACATACCGGGTAATCGCCCTGATCACCCCACGCGTTCCGCCGTTGTCGGTGATAATGCCCACCATGCCGCCGATCAGCAGCGTAAAAATGATAATACTCATGTGCCCCGCATCGGCGGTGGCATCTAAAATATAGTCGCTGAGGGCGGTGAAAAAACTCGTAAAAACACTAAAAAAGCTCAGGTCACCCGCCAGGAAAGCACCGCACCAGATACCCAGAAAAAGGGCAAACAACACCTGGCGAAAGACCAGGGCAATTCCAATGGCAACAAGCGGGGGAAGGATACTCGTCCATGAAACGGATGGGGATTGTGACTGCTCCGCGGTTGATTGAATCGTACCTGCTGCTTCGGGGGCGCCGGCACCTAGAATAAAGATGCATGCAATCAGTCCCAGAGCCAAGACCAGAAATGACCACTTTTGCTTCATACCTCAACCGTTTTTAGGAGATCAGGGCGACCGTTTTCTCGAACGTTTAAGCATGAAAATACAATCTCTGGGATTTTTTCCTAATCAAAACGTATTGCGTATTACGTACTGCGTATTTGGAATTGCCAACGTTGAGTATTCTCATTAAAGTAATACGAAATACGCAGTACGATTTTACCTTTTATTTTAACCTTTCAAGGGCTGTTTTAACTCGGCTAATAGTCGTATCCTTGCCCAAAAGCTCAATGGCCGGAAACAGGTCGGGACCGAAGCCCTGCCCGGTGACCGCTACGCGAAGCGGCATGGCCACTTTGCCGAATCCGATGTCCATCTCGTCGGTCAGCTCATTGACGGCGGCTTTCAGATTATCGACGGTGAATTCATCTTCGCCAAGATCAACAATCTTTTCCAGGTACTTTCGGACGATCTCCCCGCTGTCGTCCTTCCATTTTTTGAGCGCTTTTTTGTCATACTCTTCGGGATCCTCAAAAAAGAACATCCCCTGCGTGATAAAATCCTCCACCTTGCTCACACGATCTTTCATCAGCTCAATGATTTCCAGCAGGTACTCCTTTTCTGGCTCCACGCCCTCTTCTTTTGCAATGGCTGCCACGCGTGGATACAACTCCCCGGCCGGTTTTTCACGAAGGTAGTTCTCGTTGTACCACAGCAGCTTTTTATGATTGAATACCGCCCCGCTCTTGCTGACGCGGTCCAGGGTAAACAGTTCAACCAGTTCATCGAGCGAATGGATTTCGGAATCGTCGCCGGGACTCCATCCCAGGTAGGCCAGGAAGTTCACCAGGGCCTCCGGCTCATATTTCTGCTCGCGGTAATCTTTGGCATTGATCGGAATGCCTTCACTCTCGGCTTTTCTCTTGGAAAGCTTCCCGCCGCTCGGCGACATAATCAGTGGCAGGTGGGCCATCCTGGGCGCTTCCCACCCGAGGTATTTGTAGAGCAGCATATGCTTGGGCGTGCTGCTGAGCCACTCCTCACCGCGGATAACGTGCGAAATTTCCATCAGGTGATCGTCTACCACGTTGGCCAGGTGGTAGGTGGGCATGCCGTCGGACTTGAGCAGCACCTGGTCGTCCAGCCCCTTGCTCTCGAAGGAGACAAATCCGCGGATCTCATCTTCAAAACGGATGGTCTCTCGCCTCGGCACCTTCAGGCGTACTACGTACTCTTCGCCCTCTTCCAGCCGTTTTTCGACCTCTTCCTGCGGAAGCGTCAGGCTGTTTTGCATCGACATACGGGTAACTGCATCATATTTGGGGGACGGGTTGCCGGATTTTTCAAGTCGCTCGCGCATGTCGTTGAGCTCCTCGGGCGTGTCAAACGCATAGTAGGCATGTCCCTCCTCGACCAGCTGCTCGGCATACTGTTGGTACAGGTCCCGGCGTTCGCTCTGGCGGTACGGCCCGAAGTCGCCCTCCCTGCCGGGTCCCTCATCAAAATCGAGTCCCGACCACTGCAGGGACTCAATAATATCCTCCTCTGCCCCCTCCACGTAACGGCTCTGGTCGGTGTCCTCTATACGAAGTACAAACACCCCGTCGTGATGCTTGGCAAACAGGTAGTTATAAAGTGCGGTTCGGAGCCCACCGATATGCAAAAATCCCGTGGGGGAAGGAGCAAAACGTACGCGAACGGATTCGTTCATCTCAATTAAATTTGGGTATTAGCGTGAATTTCGAATGAGCTGCAAAGATACAGGTTCTTGGAGAGTTTTGAAATGCGTATTGCGTATTGCGTATTGCGTATTGCGTATTGCGTATTGCGTATTGCGTATTGCGTATTGCGTATTGCGTATTGCGTATTGCGTATTAGGAAATATGTTTTAAGATTTGAGAAAGTCAATTCAAACTTTTCTGATATGAAATTTAGAGAATGGGTCAAAACTGTTCCCAAAGAGATAACGAATGATACAATTTGGAACATGCAGGTGTATAAGTATGCACTTTTCATTTCTGATGTTGCATGGCAGGATATATCTCACCTTTCAAAAAGAAAAGTATTGGTCTCTTTATGTGATCAACTCTACAGGGCAACAGGTTCAGTTTCTGCAAATCTGGAAGAAGGATATTCTAAAAAATCCAGATTGGACAGAGCACGATTTTATGAGTACTCTTTAGGCTCAGCCAGAGAAAGCCGCGGATGGTACTTCAGAGCACGACATTCGCTTCCAGATAAAGTTTTTAAATCACGCTCACTACTACTAACAGAAATAATAAAACAATTGTTACACATTGTTCCCACTGAACGTCAAAACAAAATCAAAGAACACGATATATCCTACTCAATCGATCAACATGATACATACTCAAAAACAATTGAATCAATTAAAATAGACTTCCAAGACCCAAAATAGCCTCATTGCAATACGAAATACGCAGTACGTAAGCAGTACGCAATACGACCGAATGAAACTATCCCTACTCTTCCCCCAATTCGCACCAAACCTGTACGACCTGGCTATTATGTTAAATTCAGATCGCATTATCTTGCAGGACGAAGAGCAGTGGTCGCGCAAAAGCCGGGTGCACCGGGCAAAAATAAGGAAGCCCGGGGGGACACTCTGGATCAATATCCCGATCCGTACCGAAGACCGCAAGAAAACGATTAAGGAGGTACGCATCGACCATGAAGAAGACTGGATCACCCCCCTGCTGCGCAGCCTTGAATATAACTACCGCAACAGCATCTACTACGATTTCTACGAGCCGGAGATCAAGGCCGATTTTGAACGTTCCGGCGACTTTGAGTACCTAGTGCCGTTCATCCTCTACATCCAAAAGCGCCTGCTTCGCTTTATGGAACTGAACCTCGACTGGAAGTTAAGTAGCGAATTGAATAATTACACCTCCGATCCAGATGAACTGGCCAACCGGCTGGGAGCCGATATCCTCTACCAGGAACACGACAGCCGTCATTACCAGCGGCAGGCAACATCAAAAAAAGAACTGGATTTTATCCACCCCACCTATCACCAGCATTTTGAAGGTTTCGAACCCTGGTGCTGCATTCTCGATCTTCTCTTCCAATTTGGACCGGAAAGTTTTCGGATCACCGAGCAATTAATTGTTGAAGATTAAAAGTTCAAGGTTGAAGATTACAGGTTATCTGTTATGTTACAATACAAATTTATATTTCATATTGGATTAATGCTCATGGAGAACAAACCTACCGACAACAGTGGCTCCGAGTGGAAACCGAGGTACTGGCTGGTGTTTACATTGGGAATCATCTATATACTGCTGATGGGATTGTTCACACTCCTTTTCAATAATCCCGTTTAGATTATGCACTGGATCGATTGGGGTATACTTATCCTATTTCTCGGCTATACCATCTGGGATGGAAGCCGCCGGGGGCGCCAGGCCGAAAATATTGAGGGCTTTTTCCTGGCCAACCGCTCTATGCCGTGGTGGGCGATGGGCCTCTCCGTGATGGCAACCCAGGCTTCTGCGATCACCTTTATCGGGACGACGGGACAGGCTTATGTGGAGGATATGCGGTTCGTGCAGATCTACCTGGCCGTGCCGTTCGCCATGATCATTCTCTGTACCACGCTTGTTCCTTTTTTCAACCGGCTGCAAAACTTCAGCGCCTACGAGGTGCTGGAAGAGCGATTTGGACTCTCCACCCGACTGTTTACCAGCTTCCTGTTCCTGATGTCGCGCGGACTGGGACTCGGAATCATCATCGCTGCCCCCTCGTACGTGCTGGCCCTGCTGCTGGATTTCCCGCTCAACTCCACCATTCTGATCATCGGGGTTACGGCCACGCTCTACACCATGGTTGGCGGCATCAGCGGGGTCATCCGCACCGATGTCAAACAGATGGCGGTAATGGCTTTCGGGCTGATATTCAGTTTCTACTGGATTATCACCAGCCTGCCGGCAGACGTAAATTTTTCCGACTCGCTCTACCTGGCGGGCACCATCGGCAAGCTCGAAGCACTTGACATAAGTTTTGATATCAGCGAAAAATACAATGTCTGGACCGGGGTCATCGCCGCCCTCTTTTTGATGCTCTCCTACTTCGGCACCGACCAGAGCCAAGTGCAGCGCTACCTGACCGCCAAATCCCTTAAAGATGCCCGGCAGTCGCTGTTGCTCAGCGCCTATGCCAAAATCCCGATGCAGTTTTTTATCCTGCTGCTCGGCGTCATGCTTTACGTATTCTATATTTTCGGATCTCCCCCCATAACCTTTCGTCCCGTGGATGTAACCACCCAGCAGCAGGAGGAAGTGATCGCCGGGGAGATGCTGCAGCAGGAATATCAACAGGCCTATCAAAACAGGAAGCAGGCCGCCCGGCAACTGCTTGAAGCAAGATCGCAGGAACAGGCCCGGGCGTTTCGCGCGGCAGACGACCATCTCAATGAAGTGCGGCAGGCCGAGCTGGAGCGGCAGGAGCGAATTACCGGGTCAAGCCTTAATGACACCAACTACATCTTTCCCTACTTTATCCTGAACCAGATTCCGATCGGTATTATAGGCCTGATTGTCGCCGGTATCTTTGCGGCGGCCCTCTCCAGCATCGACAGCGAGCTGAATGCGCTCTCCACCGTCTTTATCGTGGACTGGTACAAGCGTTTGGATTCCAGCGATCGCGGGGAGGCATGGTACCTGAAATCGTCGCGGGCGGTAACCGTTTTCTGGGGGATCCTGGCCACGCTGGCGGCTCTTGCGCTGGGCGAAACGCGCTCGATCATCGAGCTGGTCAACAAGGTTGGAAGTTATTTTTACGGCTCCATTCTCGGGGTGTTTATCCTCCTGCTGTGGGTCAAACGGGCCAACGGGTTCGGCGCGCTCACCGGTTTGGTTTCCGGCATGATCACCGTTTTCCTCTTCGATCGCATCTATGACAACTCCGCCACCGGCGAATGGATGCTGATCGCACCCTGGAGCCAGATCCCGGAAGGATTCACCAAAACCATTGAATACCTCTGGCTGAACCCCGTGGGTACGGCAGTTGTGGTTGGAATTGGTTTTCTGTTCAGCTACATCTCGGAGAAATGGCGTAATGAGTAATGAGTATTGCGTATTGCGTATTGCGTATTGCGTATTGCGTATTGCGTAAACAAAATTAAATCGGGATAAAAAGTCCAGGCTACTGGTTTGTATCTGGTCGCACTAATCTGGCCCTTATTTTTTGTTAACATGGGTGTCCACCAGCGTTTTGTTAAACAGGGAGTTTTTCCAGCCTTTCGTTTTGTTCAAAAGCAATATGCAACCACAGACACTACACCTCACTACCCGATCGGGGAGCAATAAATTACCTCTGCATCCGCTAACTATAAAACAGCTGGCACGAACTACTCGACATCCCCAGGCCGAGCGCGATCTCTACAGCGTGCCAACGTGTTACCTCACGATTTTCAGGTGAGATATATTTGTTAATCCTCCTCTGCCTCGAGAATACGATCAATCCGGCTCTGTACGTCCCGGAGATGTGCTCTCGATGCCCGGTCGGCAATTTGGGACAGTGCTTTTTCAACATCTTCCTGCAGCAAGGTAAGCTGCTCTCGGGCCAGCGGGCGTATGTCTGACTGACTGACATCTACTTCCGTCCACCCGTAAAATTCCCGGTATTCAGCCGGAATAGTCGGCAACTCCTCTGTCATAAGGTATTCCATACGTTCCAGGTAGGCGCGCTGCAGGTTCCGGCGGTGAACATTGATCGAATCCTCCTGTTCAAGTTCACGCCATACCCCCTCACGAACATCATCCAGGAACTCGATTGCGGAATAGGTATCTTCCTCCGTTCGCTGATCAAACTCGATCAGGCGGGCGATTCGTTGCGGATCCACCAGTGTATTTAGCTGGCTTTCCTGGTAGTTGCGTATGGTTTCCACCGCTGTCGACTGATTCGTAAGCCCCAGTACCTGTCTGTCAAGAAGCCACGCCGGGGTCGTAAACGAGTACTCGTCAAGCCACTTCATAGCCCGGCGCTGGATTTCTTCAGGCACAAATTCGTATACCGAACCCTCCTGCTCATACGTTTTGTGGGTTTCGTGCACCCCGCCAACATTACGGATCACATGTCCAACGTAGCGGTGCCACTGGTTCATCACGCTGTTGTGCAGCTCATCGAGCTCTTCAAAATTTTCGCCCTCGCGCTCGGTCCAAGCTATCAGGTTGTCGGTGATCCGCTGTAGGTTTTTGATGCCCAGTTCTCCCGCCTTCATGGCATCATCGCCCAGGTCTTCATTCTGGGAACGGGGATCAATCTTGTTGACCGTTTGACGCCCGTAAAAGTAGCGTGGATCATCTGTCCGTTCGCGAACCCACTTGTTGAGTGTATCGCGCTTTGCCTCCTCGCTCATGCTTTCCGGGAACCAGGTATAGCCCCATTTCACAGCCCATTTGTCATACTCCCCTATCGCCGGGTAAAAATTCGTTACCCCATCGCCGGGTTGAGCTATGTAGTTAAACCGGGCATAATCCATAATTGAGGGAGCCGTTCCGTGGGTGGAGGTAAAGGACGGTGAACGGAGCGAGTCTACCGGGAAGGCATAGCTGGATCCGAAGTTGTGCGGCAGGCCAAGCGTATGACCGACTTCATGGGCCGCCACGAACCGGATCAGCTGACCCATCACCTCTTCCTCAAACTCCACGGCACGTGCATCGGGATTGGCGGCCGCCGTTTGCACAAAAAACCAGTTGCGCAGCAGGTTCATCACGTTGTGATACCAGAGGATATCGCTCTCCAGGATCTGCCCGGTTCGGGGATCATGCACGTGCGGACCCTGTGCATTCTGGATCGGGGTGGTAATGTAGCGGATAACCGAGTAACGGACATCCTCCGGGCTGAATTCCGGGTCTTCCTCTTCAGTAGGGGGATCCTTGGCAATAATGGCATTTTTGAATCCGGCTTCCTCAAAAGCGCTCTGCCAGTCCTCAATTCCCTGCTTCAGGTATTCGCGCCAGCGTGGCGGCGTAGCGGGATCCAAATAGTATACCACTGGTTCCACCGGTTCCACGAGTTTACCATCCAGGTAGGCCTCCTTGTCTTTGGGGACCAGGTCCCAGCGCGTGATATATTCAAATTGAGCCGCTTTCTGGGCATCTGTCCCATAATCATACTGCTCAATGTTAAAATAACCCACCCGCTGGTCTGCCGAGCGCGGCCTCATTTTTTCGTCCGGCAGCAGTATCATCGACTGATTCATCTCCAGCGAGATGGTGTTGGTGGCGGCATCATCCGGCGGATTGCCGGCGTCATAGGTCAGGATGTGACGGACTTCGATATTTTGGGGATAGCTGCGCACACTGTCAATCATGCTGCGACCGCTGTCCAGCCGGCGAACCTGGAACTCGCGTCGCTGTCCTTCATTCAACCCACTAATCAGGGCCACATCCGAGGTATACAGCTCGGTGACGTCGATCACTTTTGTTGCTGATTCCTCTCCGACAGTCTCAATATCAAACGTGTGGACGACCGGCTCAAAGTTGTTGTTGCGCACCGATTTATAGACCGGCTGATCCGGATCCGCAACATTTTCATATGACACGTGACGTAGCAGGATTTTCTTTCCCTTCCGTTGCCAGCGCACCACCTGCTGAGAACGCGCCTTCATCCCGGCTCCTCCAAAACTCAAATTCTGGGTCGACCCGGAGATACGGCTTACCAGAAGCAATTCGCGATCCAGCAGGCTGTCAGGAATTTCGTAATAGTATGTTTCATCCACTTTGTGGACATCAAACAATCCCTCGTCCGTCTGAGCCTCATCCGTAATTACATCGCTGTAGGATTCAAAATCAGATTTCTCCCCGGACGAGCTCGCCCTGCGTTGGTCTTTCTCTGTTGTCTTTTTGAATACGGAACAGCCCGCCAGCAGACCGGCTGTTACCATGGTAATAATAGTAGTACGTATAGTTCTGACAGATAACCTCATGGGATATGATTTATAATTACTCAAGCAGGCAGGTTCTGCAAGGCGCACTCACGATGTACCCCCCTCGCTGCCCAGCTGACCTTGATTTAGAAAAACAGTTCGTAATTTAGTAAAGATACCGGATCGAATCTCGTTCCATCGGAAGGTATAAAATTGTATTAAAAAATCCAGAAAAGGAATCCGTTAATGATCGACAAGACGATGCTAAAGAGCAACGCCCAGCCAAAGCTCCTGATCCTCAGACCGGCAGAGAGGCCATCGACCAGCATCAGGATAAATGCATTGATGACCAAGATGAAGAGTCCGAGAGTAAGAATGGTAACCGGCAGCGTAAGGAGAACGATAACCGGCTTGATAAACGTGTTTATAAGGGCCAGCAGAATCGCCACAATTATGGCACTGAAAAAGCCTTTTATTTCGACGCCATCCAGGAGTTTGGCAGTCAGGTAAACAGCAACACTGTTTATGAGTAGTGTGTAGATCATTGGTCTTCTCCATTGGTTATGGATTACAAGTACTGCTGCATACGCAGAATTGCGGACCTTTGTTATACCCAAAGTATTTTTTAGAGGGCTTTGAAAACCGTTGTTTTGGCCAATCTCTGTATTTTCACGATTTTAAATCCTAACTTATAGCTAATTAGCTCCGGCTTCAAATTCGCTCAAGTTTTGACCTTGACCAAAACCCCTGGCTTTTCAAAGCCCACTTTTTAGTTCTTCCAGTTTTATTTCCAGCTCCTGGTAGGCCTGTTGGCAGATCTCGTCAATCTCATCGATCTGACTGCAAAGCTGCTGCTCTTCAGGGTGATTCTTGGCACATTTTTCGATTTCAATAATGATATTCCGGGCTTCATCCAGCCCCACGTAGGAAAGATTAGGTTTAAGCTTGTGGGCTTCAGCTGCCAGCTTTTTCCAGTTGTTACCCTCGCAGTGCTGCCGCAGTGTGGCAATCGAGTCGGGTGTATTTGTTAAAAACAGTTCCACCATCTCGATCATCAATTCATCATCTCCCATTCCCAGATCTTCAAGATAGGCTAAATTGGTAATCTTTTGCTCTGCCATTGATATCGGTTTTGGATAAAATTGATAGAGAAGTATCCTGTTAATAATCCACAGATCAAAATTTAGATCCTGTTTTCCAACAGCAGGATACAGGTTTATCCCCTTGCTCCTATCGCACCTCAGCGATTAACTGCGGTTGAGTATATGGTAGTATTGTTAGTGCGGCACCAATTATTTTAGGCTTCATGCCGTACGAGCCACTGTAGAGCACTGTACTGCGCACTTTTTCTATAGTATTTAGTGGTAGAGGGCTTTGCAAGATTGGCAAAGCTCCCTGGCAGCCTGCCGAAGTCACGATTAAAGGGTAAAAGTCAGGATACAGAGAATACCTGCACTTTAACTCGTGACTTATCCGGTTAAAATCACAATACTTATCAAAACGAGAACAGTTATTTTAAAAATCAACGCCTTCCACTTACTCATTTCTCGGAACCCTGTATTAAAAGACTAACTTTTTAAGAGAGGATTCCTTATGTAATCATTTTTTAGCTAAAATTCAAGCAAGGCGTTATTTTTACGCAATTTTAGGGTCATCCTTATTCAACAGTGACGCTTTTGGCCAGGTTACGCGGCTGGTCTACATTACATCCGCGGTTTACCGCAATGTAGTATGAGAGCAGCTGGAGAGGGATTACCGTCAGCAGCGGCGAAAAGCTGTCCTCTGTTTCGGGAATCGTTATTGAAAACTCCGAAAGGTCGATCACTTCCCTGTTCCTCTCCCCGGTAATCGAAATGAGACGGCCTTTCCTCGCCTTCACCTCTTCAATATTGCTGATCATCTTGTCGTTGGTATGTTCGGTGTGGGCAATAACCACCACGGGCATCATCTCGTCGATCAGGGCGATCGGGCCATGTTTCATCTCTGCTGCGGGGTACCCTTCTGCGTGAATATAGGAGATCTCTTTAAGTTTGAGCGCCCCTTCCAGTGCCACCGGAAAATTAAGAGTACGCCCGAGATACAAGAAGTTGGGGGCATAGCTAAACAGATTGGCAACCTCCTTGATCTTGTCGCTCTGCTCAAGAATTTTTTCCACGCTTTCGGGAATTTTGTCGAGCGCCTGGATCAGGTTCGCCAACTGCTCTTCATCAAGCGTTCCCTTCTTTTGGGCCAGTAGTAAGGCCATCATGGCCAGCACCGTCACCTGGCCGGTAAAAGCTTTGGTGGATGCCACCCCGATTTCAGGTCCGGCATGAATATAGACTCCTGCATCCGTTTCACGGGCAATGGTGGATCCAACTACATTACAGACGCCCAATACCAGGGCGCCGCGCTTTTTCGCCTCGCGCAGAGCGGCGAGGGTATCAGCCGTCTCCCCGCTTTGAGAAACCACGATCATCACGTCCCCTTCCCCGATTAGCGGCTCGCGATACCTGAATTCAGAGGCGTATTCCACCTCCACGGGCATCTTGGCCAGACTTTCGAACAGGTATTCCCCCACCAGACCCGAATGCCAGCTGGTTCCGCATGCGGCGATTACCAGGCGTTTGGCATTCACAAACTGGTCCATTACGTCTACAAGTCCCCCCAGCTGGATCATATTCTTTTCGGGATCAAGACGCCCGCGAAGGCAGTCCGCGATGGCACGCGGCTGTTCAAAAATTTCTTTCAGCATAAAGTGCGGGTAGCCCGCTTTTTCAATCTCTTCCACGCTCAGGGCCAACTCATGTACCTTTTTGGTCAGCGGCACATCCTTGATCGTCTTTACTTCATAGCCATCTCTTCGGATGATCGCCATCTCACCATCATCGAGGTACACCACTTTTTTGGTATGTTCCACGATCGGAGCTCCATCCGAGGCTACAAACATCTCATTGTCTCCAACGCCGATCAAAAGAGGCGAGCCGTGACGCGCTACAATAATTTGTTCCGGCTCGTCCCGGTTCACTATCGCCAACCCGTACGTTCCCACAATCTGCTGCAGGGCCAGCTGCACCGCCCGCTCAAAGGTCATTTCGTCATCATCGCCGCCGTTCTCATATACTTTTTCAATCAGCTGGACAATAACCTCGGTGTCAGTTTCCGACCTGAACTCTCTTCCGTCCTTCATCAGCTCCTTTTTAAGGGAAGAGTAGTTTTCAATGATGCCGTTGTGGACCAGTGCAATTTTCCCGGACTGGCTCACATGGGGATGGGAATTCACATCATTGGGCTGCCCGTGTGTGGCCCAGCGCGTGTGGCCGATACCGATAGTACCGTTCATCTGACTTTGGGAAACTTTTTCCCTCAGGCTGTTGACCTTTCCCTTGCCCTTTTCAACCCGCAGTGCCCCGTTTACAAGGGCTATGCCGGCCGAGTCATATCCCCGGTACTCCAATCGCTCTAACCCTTTGATGATAATATCGCTCGCCTGCTTCTCGCCAATGTAACCAACAATTCCGCACATGATATTCTCTTGTTTAGTGATTTTATTCTAAAATATAATAAATACTTGAATTAAGTCTGCCAATTTATAATTCTAGTCAGACTATTAAAACATTTAAGAAAAAATTAACTAGCATGCAGTGCTGTTTCTTTGAAGATCAGTTGCTATCCCGGTTTCACCCTTTGACACTGACTCGACCGCTTGATGACCTCCGCGTGGGTATCTGCACGGTTGCTGAAAAGTGGAAAGCCGAGCTGGAACTTGAACACACTTCCCGCCTGTTGCGCGATACTCTCAAGGGCGTTTTTGAGCAACCCCCGATCGATCCCGGAGAACCCTGTCTTTGGCTCAATGCCCGGTACCTGCCGCAGGAGGCGCTGCTGGAACGGATCCACGATCTTGAAGTGGGAAGCTGCCTGAGAAGCGGGGACATTGAAATTGCCGCAAAGGTTGATGGAGCCGAAAGCGCCCGGTGGCTGTCGAATAACAGGGCCAACTTTAACAGCCTGCTGGTCTTTGAAACGGATGATTTTGATCCCCTGGAACACCTGTGGGACCTGTTTCAGGTCAACGGTCGGGAAATCAGGGCAGATATCGAACGGATGGGGCATCCCTCTTCCGAAGACCACTCCATCTCTCCCCACGCCGTGCTCGAAAACCGGGACCAGATCTTTATTGGTGAAGGCGTATCTGTTGAACCAGGCGCCATCCTTGTCGCCACCGAGGGACCAATATATATCGGTCCGGGCGCCACCATCTGTGCCGGTGCCATCCTCAGGGGACCCGTGGCCATCTGCCGGGAGTCGATTGTCAATATGGGGGCTAAAATATACGGGGCTTCCACCATCGGACCAGTCTGCAAGGCGGGGGGCGAGATCAACAACTCCATCTTTCACTCCTACTCCAACAAGGGGCATGAGGGCTTTATCGGCAACTCTCTGGTCGGCCAGTGGTGCAACTTCGGGGCCGATACCAACACCTCGAACCTCAAAAACAATTACAGCACCATTCGGCTTACTGACTGGACCTCCATGCAACAGGTGGAAACCGGCCAGCAGTTTATCGGTACCATTATGGGCGATCACTCCAAAACGGCCATCAACGTGCAGCTCAATACCGGGACCGTTTGCGGGGTTTCCTGCAACATCTTTACCGCTGATTTTCCCCCGAAGTTGATTCCCTCTTTTACCTGGGTGGGCACCAACGTGCTGCAGCCCTACAAGTTCGACAAAGCTGTTGAAACCATGGAGGCAGTCATGAAACGCCGCGACGTGGAACTCACCGAAAACTACCGGAATATGATGGAACGTATTGCGAAGAAGAGCCGGAGCTGACCGGAAGCCCCCAATGATACGGCCTCAAAAGCCTTGACAGCGCTTTACCACGGCAGCGCGGTTCGTATTTCCTCGTTCAAAAGAGGGCTTTGCCAAACCGTGCATTACAAGAAATGTATTTTAACTAGCGTTGTCTCAAACCTGAATTTCGGCCGTAACTGGCAGAACGCGGGTACCACTGACCAGGCTGACGATCACCTAAAGGGGGAACACCTATTCTGTGGTTAATCCGCTGTATCAGTCTCATCTGCGTTCCAGTATCCCGTAAACCCGAATAGTTAATAGTTACGGTTGACTGTACACTAGTGGCACGTGAGGTACTGCCGGCTAGATGCGATCCCTAAATAATATCACTCAACGCTTCTTTCAGAACGTTGAATCTAAATTCAAATCCTTCCTTCTGAAGAGCGGACGGCTGGGCACGCACGCTTTCCAGAAGCGGATCGGCAGCCTCCCCGAGTACAAGCCGCAGGGCAAACTCCGGCACCCTGAAAAATGTCGGGCGGTGCAATATCTCTCCCAGCTTACCGGTCAGCTCTTTCATCGTTACCGGTTGGGGAGCCACCAGGTTCAATGGACCCTGCACCCGCTCGTTCTCTATCACAAACTCTACCGCGCGGGTCATATCCAGCATGTGGATCCAGGGAAAATACTGAGTACCGTCGCCCAGAGGACCGCCAAGACCAAATTTGAAAATCGGCAGCAGATACTGGAATGCGCCCCCGCCCTTCTCCAGTACCACTCCATTTCGAAAAATTGCCAGGCGTACGCCAAGCCCTTCCACGGGTTCAGCTGCCTTTTCCCAGTCTACACACAGCTCAGAAAGGAAACCATCACCCGGAGGTTCTGTCTCATCAAGAGGCTCTTCGCCCCGGTCGCCATAATAATTTACCCCTGATGCGGATATAAACAGCTCTGGTCGGCTTTCGGCCTTCTCTACCGCCTCCACTAGCTGCCGGGTATTGTCAACCCGGCTGGAGTAAAGCCGTTGTTTAACCTGATCGGTCCACGGCTTGCCAAATATACTTTCCCCCACAAGATTGATTACCACATCCGCCTGATCCATCGCATCGGGCAGGTTCGCTTCCCAATCGATAAAGGCTTGATTCTCCGCAGTTTCACTTACATACTTCTCTGGAGATCGCGTAATCACCGTTATGAAATGGCCCTGTTGGAGGAAATGCGATCTCAGCTCAGTGCCGATAAAACCTGTACCACCACTTATCAGAATATGCATACACTAAAATAACTATCTTAAGGTTAGGTGTTGTTAATTACATCTACTTTTAGAAAAAAATTCCATATGATTAAGTTAAAGTAGCAACAGTATCCCATAATTCGTATCAATGACAACAACTACACAACACAAGATAGTATTGGCAATCCGCATTATTTTAGGGGCGATTTTCCTGCTTTCGGGTATCGGGAAGCTGATTGACGGCAGCCAGGCGCTCTACCTGGTGGAGCTGTTGGCTACAAAGTTTTACTGGCTCATTGAGTACGGCAGTGTCATTGTGACCGGTACCTCCCTCCTTGAGCTTCTGTTGGCGGGCCTGCTATTTTGGGGACGAAAACTGACCGCGGTACTGTTGGCCTCCTTCCTGCTCATTATTTCATTTACCGGGGTCCTGGGATATTTCTATCTCCAGGGTATGTCGGTGGCCAGCTGCGGGTGCTTTGGAGCTTTCAGCATCGGCGGCGGTATCGTATCGACCCTGATCCGCAATTCCATCCTGCTGTTACTGATAATCGCCGGTTTTACCGTTAAAACGATGACAGGCAACGGAGAACAGGGAAAAGAAAAAAAATAAACAGCCTGCTTCCAGGCCTCTCCTCTGCCTTGTATCAATCCCATTAGTTGTATTTAATGCACAAATTTTAATATCGGGATCAGCTTCGAATTAAGATAGCCCTACTGAAAAATGATCTGAAGAAAATTGGCAACCGCATCATCAGGGTTGACTACCGTCAGGAATCTTTTTACCCGGCACCGCTGCACCACACGCTTGAACTACAGGAAAATATCGATGAGCTCTGTGCCGGCGTAGAATGAGGATATAGTTGAGTGGAACAGCTGAACAACGCCCGTAACGTATAGTTTCAATTAGTGCGAGATTATGTCTGCTAACAGGGAAATGACAGAAGGAGAGCAGTTAGTTTTTTTAAGTGAGGACGCATCGCCCGATCTCACAGTTCAGTAACCGCTTTAACTCCCAGGCCCGGATCATTCGATACCAAAATTCTCTTTTCTTTATCCAGTTTTAGTCCCTCGAACGGGTCATCCCTTATCAGCAGGTGGCCATCCAGATCCGCATAATCAGCCCACAAGCTGAGCAGAGCTCCCGCACTGTTGGCCAGCGAGCTCTCGATCATACACCCGATCATGACTTCCAGCCCAACCTTTTCGGCTAGTTCAATTAGCTGTTTTGACTTTACCAGGCTTCCGGTTTTCATCAGTTTTATATTGATGACATCAAAGGCGCGGGAGAGGTTCCGGAGATTTTCTCTTCCCTCAAAGCTTTCGTCGGCGCACAACGGAATCGGGGAGTACTTTTTAAGTTCTGTCATCTCTTCAAAACAGCGGGCCGGCATCGGCTGTTCCACCATGTCGATGCCTTGCCCAGCCAGAAAACCGATAATGGCTTTCGCTTCTTCCAGCGTTTTCCAGCCCTCGTTGGCATCCACGCGCAGCGGCTTATCGGTAACCCTGCGAAGCGCTTCAATAATCTGGCGGTCGCGGCAGGTACCCAGCTTCACTTTAAGGACCGGGTAATCGGCTGCCTCTTCCACTTTTTGCTGCATCACGTCCAGCTCATCCAGCCCGATGGTAAAGGTCGTGACCGGACCTGTTCGGTCGGCAGCCCCCCAGAGCTTCCATAAAGGCAGATCCCGTTTTTTAGCCCACCAGTCAAGGTATGCCATCTCTATGGCCACCCGGGCGGATCTAACTTGTTTGGGAGGGGAACCTCGGCTAACGTGTACAACGAGCCGCTCACTAAGTTGCATGACATTATCAACCGAATCAAAAAAATCATCGGGCAACGCTTCCAGAAAGTTGACCACGTCAACCTCGGTCTCATCATACCGGCGGTTGGGTGCGGCTTCTCCATATCCCGTGAGTCCATCGGCATGGAGCCTGACAAACACATTCCGGACCGAAGGCTTTGACCCGCGTGCTATGGTAAAGACCTGCTGCAGCCGAAGCTCTGCTACCTGGTACTCAAGTTCAAAATGAGGCATACCCAAATACTTTAAGCCCGTACAGATACAGGTAAAAAACCGGAGCCGACAAAATCAGGGCATCAAAGCGGTCAAAAAAACCGCCATGACCGGGCAGGGCGGATGATGTATCTTTTACGTGGCCGGCTCGTTTTAGCTTGCTGGCGGTAAGATCGCCGACAGGGCCAAATATACTTACCAGAACGACCGCCGGAAGGCCCTGGGACAGTGTCAAGTGGAGAGGCAGGGGAATCATGTAGCTGCAGATGGCGAAGCCTGCAAGGGCTCCCAAAATTCCGGCCCCGAAGCCCTCCCATGTTTTCTTGGGACTAATAGAGGGCGCCATCCGGTGTTTCCCAAATGCTTTTCCACCAAAATAGGCAAATATGTCGTTTCCCCAGACCATCAGCAGGAGCGCCAGCGTGAGCATAAATCCCTGTTCAGGGCTCGACAGGAATCGAATATTTATAAACGTTAAAATGCCGACAGGACCATACAGACCTGCAAAAAGGGAAGAACCGAGCGTGCGTATATTTTCATCAATCGGTTTGGCCAGCTGCAGGAGTATAAAAATCAGCAACAGGGCAAGCCCGATCTGAAATGCATGGGGAAGCTCCGGGAGCAGCAAAATCCACAGCCCCAGCGAATAGGGAAAATAGGGATTGGGCGCCTGCCGTGAGGCTCTAAAGAGTCCGATCGACTCCTTTACCACGAGCAGTCCAATGGCGATCATCAGAAGCTTGAAATACCACCCTCCCAGCCAGGTTATATAAAGAAACAAGGCAGCGGCGGGTACCGCGACAAGTATTCGCTTGGCCAGTTCACTCACGATGAGGAGTCGTCCAGATCTTCAAAGTCCTGTTCATCCAGCTCTTCCAGTGCCTCTCGAGCCTCTTCCTCGTACTCCTGCGGAACATAAAGATATACGAGAGCGGTTTCGCCGACCGTCAGGCTGTAGGCAGAGTCTCTTTTTGACAAGATATTCGAGGGGATATTCCGGTTCGAGAGATATCCCTTTACCAGCTCCACTTCATATTCGGTGCTCCGTTCCAGGATACATACCCAGTTGTTGATATCACTTGGTTTTGGGCCATCAAACATCGGTCGTACCTCCTTGAGTTTGTTGCCTGTGTTGATACATATAATTTATAATCCAGGCCGAGATCACTATTCCGAATGTCAACGCCCAGGCAGGCGGCATCGACTCCGGTGTCATCTCCGCTATCGAAGAGTCGGGATAGTAAGAGGCGACAAGCACGCTGCCCCCGTTATTTATGAGATGTGCCAGCATGGCGGGATAGATACTCTCCGAAACGTAGGTTACATAAGCCAGAACAATCCCTATAAACGCCAGCGGCAGCAGGTTCGTCAACTGCAGGTGGTAGAGTCCAAACAGAAATCCGGACACAATAATTGCGGTCCAGATCCCCCAGCTTTTTTCGAACGCCCGGAGGGTGTATCCGCGATAAAGGATCTCCTCGCACACGGCCGGAACCAGTCCGATGTGGAACAGGGTCAGCATCATATTGTGATCGCTCCTCAAGAACTGTTCAATCAGCTGCAGCTGGGTGTTCTGCATCGATTCAAAATATTCCGGAACCGGCAACTGGATATTAATCCATGACAGAAACCAGATAATAGGTTGGGCAGCTACTATCAGCACGGCAGTCAGTGCCAGCATCTTCGGAGTTTTGTCAAATGCCTGGAACCTCATAAATACAGGCTGATCACGTTTTGTGGTATGAAGGCGACTAAAAAGCCAGGTGGCCGCCCCCAGGAAAACGATCTGCCCAAACGAGTTACCGATAAAAAGCAGATCCAGGTTCTCCTGGAATGCCTGAATAATCTCCTGCGGGTTGGGCTGTGCCTGGATTCCCTCACGCACAAAATACAGGGTAGCAGCCACAATTCCGGCCGAAATCTGGAACAGGATAAACGCAATAACGATCCAAAACAGGGCCAGTACCCAGTCGTCAAACCCGTTGCGCTCGGCCCATGAAGAGATCGACGGGCCATTTCCCGAAGAGATAAAATTGTTTTCCTGGTTCAGATCCATGTAATTTTTTTCGGATTAGAGCAATTTATCTTCTTCTTTCCCAAACGCTTTGGCACCAATCATACCGGTTATAAGATTCAGGATACCGTACATCGGAATACCCCAGAGTATCTGCGATCCGATATTATGCTGACCTCGCATCGCCTCAACGGTGGAATCGATCATCTGCTGTTTTTGTTCTTCGGGCAGGTCCATCGCCTCAAAATTTGCCACGGTGCTTTCTATCATTTTCTGGGTCATGTCCGGATCAACCACCAGCCATAATTGATTCAACACCGCGCTTACAAGCGTAATTCCGACCCCGGTCAGGAAACCGACAAGGGCTCCTTTTCCCAGTTTAACAGCGATATCGTGCTCCCGGGTGTAGTGCCAGACAGCTACCATTCCTCCGAACGCTCCCACCAGACAGCCCACCAGGCTGATCAACTGTGAGGGAGAAAAAAAAGAACCGGTCGGTTCAGCATTGATCGTGACGTAGACCGTTACCAGCGAAAGTACAAATGCCACGATGCCGAACAGTACAGATGCAATTCCGACAGAGTTCCAGTAGGCCGGGGCCTCACTGCTCTGCTGAGCGGCATTGTCAAATGAGTTCTTTGAATCCATATGCGTCCCTTTCTGTTTCGTCGTTAGTTTTCAGAAATTCATCGGCCAATATTAGAACAGCCATACTCCCGATAAGCGCTCCCATCACCGATCGGGTGAACGCTGTATTTTGCCAAAATCCGAGCAGATTTCCAACTACATCTGCCCCATTAAGCGCTATCGCGATCATCAGTAATCGGCCGGGATTTACCGGGATAATAAACCGCGGATTGCCGATCAGCGGGATGGCAAGCCAAAAAAATGTAAAGGCTGCGTAAATTCCAAAACACCGGGCACACACCGCCATGGGAGTACCGTTGATCCAAAATGACCGGGTGGGATCCTGATGACAGAGCGTTCTAAATGCTTGGTGCTGCCAGCTGTTTAACCAAAATTCCGCGTTGCCCAGCAGTCCCGGCCCACTTGCCGCAACCACCAACAACAGGCAAAGCCCCGCAACCCCCAGGTATAACGACCGATTATATTTTAGGCCGGGTATATTCATTTAGCTCTGTTGAATTGCCTCTTTTAAGCCCTCGATAAATGGCCCGGGAGCCCGGCAGGGTTTGCGGTTATGTGCTCTCATAAAACAGAGCACCACGCTACCGACCGCATGGGGTTGATTCCGCCGTTCAGTGGAAATTTCATAATAGGTTTCCAGCTTTACTGCCGGTATCGAATAGAGGTGTACATGAATGGTCATCAGCTCATCGTAATAGATCGGTGCCTTGTATTCCACCTGTGTTTTCACGACCGGCAGCATCACACCTTCATCCTCCAGCTCGCTGTACGGCATACCAAGGCTCCGAATCATCTCGGTTCGTGCCACTTCAAAATATTCCAGGTAGCGCCCGTAATACACGTAGCCCATCTTGTCGGTTTCAGCATATCGGCTGCGCAGGCTGCAGGTATACGAAAAAATGGGAGCTTGTGAAGGCAGCACTTTTTATGTGTTAGCGGTTGATTCCGTTTGTTTCCTTACCTCTCCCATCGACGAGTATTTCTGGATCCGGTTCTCTACCAGCTGGTGGGCATCTATCTTTTTGAGACGCTCCAACGACTCAAGCAGCTGTTCCTTTACTGCGGCTGCCGAGGCCTCGGGGTCCCGGTGGGCTCCTCCCAGCGGTTCCTCGATTATGCCGTCAATGACATCCATCTGTTTTAAATCTTCCGCCGTCAGTTTGAGCACGGCTGCAGCCTGTTCTTTGTAATCCCACGTTTTCCACAAGATGGAAGAACATGATTCGGGGGAGATTACGGAGTACCAGGTATTTTCCATCATATATACCTCATTCCCCATTCCTATTCCAATGGCACCGCCACTGGCTCCCTCTCCAATGACTACCGTAACAACCGGAACTTTGAGCGTTGCCATCATTTTAAGATTTTTGGCAATCGCTTCTGCCTGCCCGCGCTCTTCGGCCTCAAGTCCGGGATAGGCACCCGGCGTGTCTAAAAGGGTGATGATCGGAATATTAAACTTTTCAGCCAGCTTCATCAGCCGATAGGCTTTTCGATATCCCTCCGGGTTCGCCATTCCAAATCTCCGATATTTTCGGCTCTCCGTATCGCGCCCTTTCTGGTGGCCCATTATCATCACAGATTGTCCCTCCAGGGTAGCCAACCCTCCCACAATCGCCTTGTCATCTCCCTGGTAGCGGTCGCCATGCAGTTCAACAAAATGTTCTGTAATCTTAAAAATATAGTCGAGGGTATACGGACGATCCGGATGACGTGCAAGCTGTACCCGCTGCCACCGGGTCAAATTGGAAAAAATCGACTCACGCAGTTCCTCAACCCGGCCTTTAAGACGATTAATCTCGGGCTTGAGCACATCATCATCGGCGATGGTGAGTTCGGTAAGCTCTTTTATTTTTTTTTCCAAATCGGCTATCGGTTGTTCAAAATCTAAATATTGCATAATGCTGACTTGAAATATTTGCTAATTTAGTCACCAAATATACAAACTTCGATGGAGAGTTTAAGGAAAAAAGGAATATGTGTACTCCGCTTACAGGTTCACTTTCGGCAGGCACTATATTCCGTAAACGACTTGAAGGGACCTTTTGCAGAACCTACTATTTTGTTGGGAGGTGATTGTACCACCACCTTGTTGACTTTTAAACGGGAGTAGAACTCCCTAAGAACGAAGAATTGAGAGTTTTGAAAAGCCCTCTTAAAAAACATATTCAATTGTGTCCGATGGATGCTTTGACAACTACAGCTTACCCACCAGACTTTGGATCTTTAAAGACCAGACCCGCCAAATTGCCTCCCATACAATACCTTTTGACATTTTTGAAACTCCCTCTTCCCGCTCTTTGAATATGATGGAAACCTCTTTAAGCTTGAAACCAGCTCGCCACGCCCTGAAGTGTATTTCAATTTGAAACGCATACCCGTTTGAGCGCATTTTATCGACAGAAATGGTCTCCAGCACCCGCCGATGAATACATTTAAAGCCGGCAGTCGTATCAAAGATAGGCAACCCGGTTATAAACCTGGCATATAAATTTGCGGAATATGATAAGATAAGT
Organism: Halalkalibaculum sp. DA384; assembly: GCF_043951955.1. Taxonomy (NCBI): domain Bacteria; kingdom Pseudomonadati; phylum Balneolota; class Balneolia; order Balneolales; family Balneolaceae; genus Halalkalibaculum; species Halalkalibaculum sp. DA384. The sequence goes on from NZ_JBINJE010000005.1 coordinate 208,471, forward strand.
CGTGCCAGGGGCCAATTTATGATACTTATACCATTTGCGTAACGTGATCCGATCACAACATCGGCATTGCCCTGTTTTACTTCTTCAATCAGCTTTGGTACATCATTCGGACTATGCGAAAAATCCGCATCCATTTCGCACACATAGGTATAGTTTTTCTCCAGTGCATACTGGAATCCACGCACGTAGGCGGTACCCAGTCCCAATTTACCACTGCGTTCAATTAAATGTACCCGTTCGCCAAACTGGGATTGAGCCTCTTTTACCGCTGCTGCCGTACCATCAGGTGAACCATCATCGATTACCAGTACATCCACAGGTTCCCCTAATGCCATGAGTTCCTCAATTAGCCGCCCAATATTATGTGCCTCATTATATGTCGGTATAATGACCAGGGACTCACTCTTCATCTATCACTCGCTGCTGAACCTTCCTGTTATCAAATGTGCCCAATTTAAGAAAATATTTTCATGGTTATCATTTTTCTGCATGTACACCTGTAGACATGCTCACTGCCGTCAGCAGATAACTTGCCTGTAGAAATATTTTCAACTGAAAACAGTTAACTTCATTCTTAAATAATGTTATTATCAGATCCAATTTGTACAGTACCTTGCCAAACTCCACTGCTATAAAATAGATTTCTAACAATTAGATTACTAAATAAAAATTGTGTTTACATTATCAAAAATAGATTCTCGTACCAAGGCGCGTACCGGAACCCTTCAGACAGACCACGGTACCATTGAGACTCCGGTTTTTATGCCGGTCGGAACACTTGGTACAGTCAAGGCGGTTCAACAGGACGAATTAACAGACAAAATTGACGCCCCCGTTATACTCGGAAATACTTACCACCTGTATCTAAGGCCCGGCTGTGATATCATATCTGGAGCCGGTGGATTGCATCAATTTATGAACTGGGACCGCCCCATATTGACCGATTCAGGAGGGTACCAGGTCTACTCCCTTTCTGACAACCGGGAACTCACCGAGGAGGGCGCTCGCTTTAAAAGCCACCATGACGGTTCCGAGCATCTGTTCAGCCCGGAAAATGTGGTCAAAATCCAACGTATTCTCGGGTCAGATATAATGATGATTTTGGATGAATGTCCTCCCTATCCCTGTGATAAAGATTATGCCAAAGAATCAATGGAGCTGACCCACAGATGGGCAGAACGCGGCAAAAAAGCTTTTCTAGATACAGAGCCTCTATACGGGCACAAACAGTTTCAATTTGGTATCGTACAGGGAGGTACCTATAAAGATTTGAGAAAAGAATCTGCCCAATTTATGGCAGACCAGGGTTTTGACGGCATAGCCATCGGGGGATTAAGCGTGGGGGAACCCACCGGTCTGATGTACGAGATGACCGATCATAATACTGATGATCTACCGAGGGATAAGCCCCGCTACCTGATGGGAGTAGGGAAACCGGCCAACCTGCTGCATTGTGTTGCACGGGGGATCGACATGTTTGATTGTGTATTACCTACCAGAAATGCCAGAAATGGTCAGCTTTTTACACGGCAGGGTATTATTAACATCAACAACGCCAAGTGGAAAAATCATCATCAACATTTTGATCCCGACTTCCCATCTGATCTTTGCCAAAAATATACCATGGCGTATATCCACCATCTGTTTAGAAATAACGAAATTCTGGGCCTGCAACTGGCTACCCTGCACAATCTTACCTTCTACCTCTGGCTGATGCGTGAAATGCGGCGGCGTATTCAGAAGAATACCTTCAGCGAATGGTATGAAAATTATGCGGAACAGGTTGACCAGAAGATCTGACAGCCGAAATTCAGACACGGTCTCAACTGAGTTTTTGAGCTACTCAGCACTGGTTTTAACCTATGGATTGTCATGTCCCAATGCTATTTTTAACGAACTTACAGACCTCGCCAGAAAAGTGAAGCACAATAGTATTATTACGAAATTAAGGAATTGGTTATCCCAAAACCCAACGGATCCTCTCATATATAGTAATAAACAAAAAGAACCAGGGAAAATTGATTGGGATTCCCTAAGGATATGCATGAATCAGCAACCATGCACCAGGTCAGGCTCAACTTCCCTATTCTGATGTTTATATTTTGAGGTAATGGATCTTACAAACAACCAGGAATAGTACGGCAGATCCACTCTTTACGTTAGTAATTTTCTCCATTGCCTCAGATTAGTCACTCAGCGTGGCGCAACAATCATAGTGCCTGAAACAACAAAAGCAGCTAGTTCAATGGCCGGGTTGGTCTCGGGCCCGTCCCCAATACAAACGGCCCTCCGCGTATGAGGCGGAGGGCCGTGGGAAAAAAAAAGAGGAGGCGAGGACCTACGCTTCCGCCTGCTGGCAGTACCATTGGCGCGGCAGGGCTTAACGGCCGTGTTCGGGATGGGAACGGGTG
>NZ_JBINJE010000060.1:0-8420 GCF_043951955.1 Halalkalibaculum sp. DA384
GACCGGCTACCGCTGGATCTGAATCGCAACCCCTGATGGGGCTAGCCCCATCAGGGGTTCAATATAACAGGACAGAGTTTAGTTTACACTACCCTTAAGTGTTAAAAACAATTAAAGATTAAGCTTTATACCCAGTGTTGTCACTCTTGGCAAAGGGTAACTCACAAAGTCTAACCCAGGTGCCAGGTTTCCGTCCCCACTGGCATTGTTGTAATTCGTTGCCTCTGGATTACTTCCGCCATAATTTGTTAATAACAATGCATTTTGTACGCTAACATACACGCGTGCACTTTGCATGATACCATCCATTAATTCTTCCCCAAGAGTATATCCAAGGGTAACATTCTTCACCCATATATGAGAATTGTCTTCAATTGCCCCAGTATTTATATGTCGGAAAAACTGGCGATTACGAAGACCGACAGTACCTGGAACTTCTCCATTCCCAGGCTCTTCAGGAGACTTCCAACGGTCTTGCACATCCGTAGACACATTAAAAACACCATCTATATTATGATAATAGTGATGGTCTTCACGATAGCGCTCTCCACCATAGGAGCCTGTTAAAAGTACTCTTAAATCAAAATTGTTAAGCTGGAGTGAATTTGTCATTCCCCATGTAAAATCCGGGTAAGGATTACCGATAATTGCAAAGTCATGGGGTTCAGACAGGACTCCGTCACCATTAACATCTTTCATTTTTAAGTTACCTGGAACAGCACCCTGGTATGACGGTGAATTGGCAATTTCTTCTTCGCTTTGGAAAATGCCCTCAATTACCCATCCATAAAACATGCCAATAGGCTCACCAACCTTCGTTATGTTTGACTCTAACCCCCCACCTCCAAATCCTGCAAAAATAGGGGCATTATCTCGACCTAATTCTAACACCTTATTTCTATTGAACGCTATATTAAAATCGGTGCTCCAACTCAGTTTTTGTTGACTAATGTTGTTAGAATTGATTGATAATTCTAAACCTCGATTTTCAACATCACCGCGGTTTTCAGTTACATTTGAAAACCCAGAGGATTGGGGAATTTCAACATTAAGCAATAAATCTTCAGTATTTCGGACATAATATTCAGCATGAAGTGTTACTCGGTCCTCCCAAAGTCCAAGATCCAGCCCGAAATTGATCTCACTTGTGCGTTCCCACCCAAGATTTGGATTACCAAGTTGATTTAATATTCTACCAGACGCTCGACTATTCCCCAGAACGTAATCACTGGTTCCAATCTGGCTCAAGTGGGTATAATTCCCAATATTATAATTACCAGTTATACCATATGACCCTCTAAGTTTCAATTCACTAATCCACGACAATTCTTCCATGAAGGGCTCTTCGGATATACGCCAGCCCAAAGCTCCTGATGGGAAAACACCCCATCTGTTATCACTACCAAATCGAGAAGAACCATCCTGACGAACAGTTGCCGTAATTAGGTACTTATTCTGGTAATCATAATTCATTCTAGCCAGATATGATACCAAAGACCAGTCCTGCTTATTTGTCCCCCCAAGTAACCTGCTTGCGGCATTTAGTGTCTTTATTTCATCATCTGCAAAATCTTGACCGTTTATATTCGCCCCCGTTGTTCTGTCTTGCTGAACACTAAAACCAAGTAGCGCCTCAATACTATGACTTCCCAAGAATTCATCTTGATAAGTCAAAGTATTTTCTGTAGCCCAATTGAGACCAGATGATGCTATGAATGATCCACTAGGTATTACTGGGGGAGGCTGAAAAAGGTTGCCAACGTTCGAAGGATGAAATGTTTCCACCTGACCATCTGAAAACTCTACATTCGCAGATGTTTTAAACCTAAGTTCATCAAGTAAATTATACTCTACATATCCATTTAATAATCCATTAAAAGTACGAGAATCATTCTTTATGTCTTGTGACTCCAGCACTGGATTAGGATAATTAAATGTCCCGGTGTTACCGATCATCTCATTAAAACTTCCATCTTCGTTATATACAGGCTCCAGTGGGCTTGCTACTAACGCAGTTCCAAATCCAGGCTCACCTCTTCCAGCACCTCCTATAGCTACCTGAGCCCTATTGGAGAATGTAGGAGCTAAATTAATTCCTGCACTTAACTTATCACTTATCGTAGCATTCACATTAGCTCTTAAAGAGAATCGCTGATAGTCGGTTCCGAGAACAACTCCTTCCTGTGTTAGAAATGCCCCTGAAATATATGACTGAATATTATCACTACCCCCACTAATATTAAATCTTAAATTTTGCATGGGCGCCATTCGTGTAACCTCATCGTACCAATCCGTCCCCTCACCATACTGTTCAGGATTTCTATATTCTTCGGGTATATCATCCATTGTGGGTTCCCGATTTTCTTGAAATCGAATTTGATCTGATATTCGTTCTTTTTGAAATTGTGCAAATTGACGGGCATTCATCAAGTCTGGCTTCTCTTGTTGTCTAACTTGCTGCCATCCAGTGTAGGCACTAATTTGTACTTGCATTTGCCCAGAGGTGCCTTTCTTCGTTTCAATCATTATTACACCATTAGCTCCCCTAGAGCCATATATTGCTGTAGCTGATGCATCTTTAAGAACAGTTATTGATTCTATATCCTCAGCCGGAATATTACTTAATGGGTTAGAAACGACTGAACTCGATCCAGAAATTGGAAAACCGTCAATAACATATAAAGGCTGGCTACCAGCACCTACAGCACCTATACCACGAATCTCAATAGTTGGTCCACCTCCTGGTATACCAGCCGGTTGATTCACATTTACACCTGACACTTGTCCGGCTAAAAGTTCGTCACCTCCAGTAACAACTTGTTCACTCACCTTTTCCATTGTGACAGATTCGACAGATCCAGTCACATCTTGTTCTTGCTGCGTACCATAACCCACCACAACCAGCTCCTCACCAGCAACTGCCTGTGTTTGCAGAGCCACATCAATATTCGTTCTTCCATTTATCGGCACTTCCTGCGTTTGATACCCGATAAACGAAAACACCAGCGTATCCTGCAGGGAGGGAACACCCAGCTCAAATCCTCCTTCACTGTCGGTGGAGGTACCCGTGGTCGTACCCTTCACCACCACGTTGACGCCCGGGAGCGGGTCACCGGAAGCGGCGTCCGTGACCTGGCCCGAGACCGTCTCCATTTGTTTGGGCAACTCACTCCCGCGCATAATGATGAAGCTGCCGGTTGCCCAGTATTTTAGCCCGGTTTGGTATCCGATTTGATCCAGTATGTCAAACACTTTTTGCTTTTCGGCATGCAGCGTTACATGCAGATCACCGGCCATCAGATCTTCTGTATAAACTATTTGAGCCCCAACTTTCTTTTGTATCCTGTTCAGTACCTGCCGCACCGGCATCTCTTCAACATTAAGAGAGATCCTCATCTCCAAAAGCTGATCCGGCACCGTCTGCAAGGCGATATTGCGGTTTTCCTGCTGTTCGTTATAATCGGCCAGTTTCTGCTGCGCCGATACAGCTGTTGCAATTCCCAACAGCGTGATAAATAACAGATAGAAGCTGCATTTGTATAACTTCCCCATGGGTTCCCTTTTTTAGTTAGTAATTGATAAACTTGTTTATGTTCTTGCGTTAAACCTGGTCTTATTGTTCCCGATATAATCGTACGCGCTGGTCCTCGATGCTGTACTGGGCATCCAGCGAAATGCTCAGCACTTTAATGACGTTTTCCAGTGACTGACTTTTTTCAAACGCGGCGGTGAGCTTCTTCCGGTACAGTGCCGAATCAGCCACCTCAATATGTACCTGGTAGTGGTCTTCAATTTTTCTAATGACCGATGAGAGCGGTTCAGCATCAAAAATCAGTTGATTTTCAAGCCATGCCAGCGCTACATTCAGATCTGCTTTTTCGACGGTTAATTTCTCTGCCTGGGCCGTCACATCTACTTTCTGGCCCTCTGATACAATCACCGAAGAATCATCGGAGGGGGGCTCCTCTCCGCCATCCAGCGGCATTTGCCCGTTGCTTCCCTCGCTTTTTCTGGGAGAAACCTTCACTTTTCCCTGTGATACCACCACTTCCGTTTTCTCTTCCCCGCCATTCGTCTTCACATTGAATTTGGTGCCGATATCCTCAACGCGGGCATTATTGGCATACACCACAAACGGGTGAGGGTGATCGTGGTTTACCTCGAAATACGCTTCGCCCTCCAGATGGATATTCCTGGATTTCTCCTCGTAATCATCGGCGTAATGGAGGGTGCTCGATTCGTTCAAAACAATTTTTGTGCCATCCCTCAACCGCAGGTTAAGCCGTTCTCCAGCCTGAGAGGAAACCGTCCGATACGTTACCTGCTCTTGCCGGGCTTGATTTCCTGCATTCATCGAAACCGAGTACACGTAAAAACCATAGGCCCCGGCAAGCACCAGCAACACCGCCGCCACTTTCATCAGGGTATTGATCGTAGAATGGTAGGTCTTTTTCGGCATGTACCCGATACGCCCGGACACTTTCTTTTTTCGTTCTGTGGTGTGTTGCGAAAGATCGGCCCAGGCGCGGTCCACATCGCCTATTTTCAGCGTTCCGGAGATCTCCCAGACTTCACGCAGTTGCCTGAGCACCGCCTTGCGCGACGGGTCTTCTTCCAGCCACTGCCGGACAAACTGCTCGTCGGCCTCGCTGTAGTCACCGGATATGTAGCGTATGACTTCTTCGGGATACATCTTAAATAAATTGGAGTTCATGGATAATGATCATTTCCGATTGTTTTCCCTTTCTGTTACTATAGACGAGGGTGTTGAGATCTACCACGACAAGGATCTGCATTTTATTTAACTATGCGAAACAAGCACCTGAGGCCTCTGAAGGCAGTTTTTAGGCAACTGTACAGCGAGCCATTCAAAAGAATTAATAAATCCTGCCTGTTCGGACCGTTTATTGTGCGCGAATGGTGCTAAAGAAATGAACAGGAGTTTTCTATCAGAGAAGTGCGAAATATTAGGATTGCATATGGGCGAGCAAAATAAAACGATAAAATGCAATCAGCGAACGGTACTACACTACCTAATGCATCCTCAAAAAGTCACAATCGCTCCTTCCCGATGGAAGAGTTGTTCATTTTTTGTATGACCAAAAAACGAACCAAAAAAGTCACCATAAAATCCCAGATATTGATCTCCCGGAGACTCCAATCCGGCCCTTGCTTATCCACACCACGTGGTTTTCCCGGAAACAGTTGCAGGGATTTTCTGGACTTGGGGCTGCCACAAAATCTGGTTCATATCCTTCCGGCCTTGCGATTTCTGAGCCGCCCGGGCAAATGCAGCGAAGGCGTTAAGAAAGAAACTCTGCAACGAATAATGGGAAGACCCAGGCAAGTGGGAAACCTCTATCAGCAAGGTGGGGCTGCCCACGTGAATATCTGGGTTTCTTTTAGCCGCAGCGGAGTGCAGCCAGGCGAAGAAATCCACCGCCGGTGATTTTTTGGGTTCGTTTTTGTTCACACAAAAAGGAACACCCCTCCATGTCAATAATACCTTATGCTGTACTACTAACGCACCATATTGCCATAATCGAATCGCAGACATGCACGGTTTTTCGACAAATAAGGGGAATTCCTTGCACCCAACTGGCATAATAAATACTCTAATTCATTGGTAATCAATGAGTTAATATGAGTGGGAGGATGCCCTACCTACCAGTTCAGAGGCGATGTTACTTATCTATGATAAAAATTTCGGTTGCAATGTCATCCCACCAATAGAACGGCGGCCAGGGTCAACAGATGCTGAAATCGATCACGCAGGGAGTTAAGTGCCCGGCTGATCTGCGTCTCCACCGTATTTACCGAAATATCGAGAAATTCGGCGATTTCCCGGTAGGTCATTCCTTCATAGCGGCTGAGAATAAATATCATGCGTCTCCGCTTGGGAAGCGACTGGATTGCTTTCTCCACTTCTTCCAGCACAAATTTCTGGTGAAGATTTTTTTCAAGGTCCGAAGTCATTGGTTTTTCCTTTCTCAGTGCCTGCTTTTCCTGCTCCCAGTTTTGCACTACTTTTTTGTGTTTCAGATAGTCGAGACTCATATTCCTGGCGGATGTGTAGAGGTAGTTTTTTACGGATCTGTTAATCTCGATCGATTCGCCTTCCTCCCAGATTTTGGTGAACAGCTCCTGTATGATCTCTTCGGCAATCGCTTCGGACTTTACGTATCCCCATACAAATTTAATCAGTCGGTCGTAGTAGCTGCGAAACAACGTTTCGAACGCCTCCGGGTCCCCTGCCTTGACCTGTTGAAACAGCTGCTGATCCCTCATCTAAACAATCGCTAAGTAAAATTGATTTTGCACAATTCTATTATAACATAAATGCAATCATATCGAAAAATTGAAACTTCATTACGAGAGGGCCTTTGAAAATTATTCAGCTGGTCGACTTCCACCTTCCCTGTCGTAGTCTTGAAGTAAGCGCTTTAAGCGATTGACCACATCGGGATGATTGAGCCAGAGATTATTCGTCTCGTCAGGATCTTCCTCGAGATTATAAAGCTGACCTTCCGGTCCCCCTGGTTCTGGATCCATAGATGCAGGATCCGAGAACCCGCCTGAACCAAGTGCTTCAATCAGTTTCCACCGGCCATCCTGGATAGTTCGAACGCCGCGGCTTGATACACTGACCACCGGTGGTCGAACAGCTTCTTTTTCCGGCTGTTCACCTGTAAGTACCGGAACCAAACTAAAACTATCTTCTCCGGCATTCTGCGGCAGTTCGGTGTTGAGTATGTCAGCAAATGTAGCCATCAGATCGGTAAAAGAGATCGTCTGATCGGTCACTGCTCCATGATCTACCACTCCCGGCCAGCGAACAATAAACGGCATGCGATGACCCGCCTCGTAAACATCCCCTTTCATCCCGCGCAAACCTCCCTGGGAGTCGTGCCCGAACTGTTCTTTGTCTTTGTCATACCAGACAGGCCCGTTGTCGCTTGTAAAAATGACAAGCGTTTCATCGGACATGTTTTCCTTATCAATGGTTGATAAAATCCTGCCAATCTCTGCATCCACCATCGCCATAAAATCACCATACATCCCGGCGTCACTTGCTCCCTCAAACGCTTCGGTCGGCAGCCACGGGGTATGAGGAGCTGGATAGGCCACATAAAGAAACAGAGGTTTATTCTGATTGCTGGAATTGTGATTCTCAATCACCGCTATCGATTCATCCGTAAAGCGCGGCAAAACGTCTATTAATTCAAGATCGGGTGCAATCCCCCCTTCCCGCCAGAACGCACCCTGGATGTCCGTCCAGATGCCCCCGCTGTAATTATTGCCAATCGAATCGGATGGCGGATTTACCACGCGGTCATCCCGGATGTAAAAATAGGGCGGAATATCTGTCGAAGCCCGGATTCCAAAGAAGGAGTCAAATCCACGATCCACCGGTCCGCCGGATAAAAGCTGATCTTCTGCATACTGGCGATAGGCAGCCCGGGTATTGTTCCCGCTTTCCTGTGCATTTTCCCGACTGGCCTCAATAGCAGCCGATTCGTCAAACCCCAGGTGCCATTTTCCGACCATCGCCGTGTGATATCCCTCCGACTGCAGGAGCGAAGCTATTGTCATGCGATCTTCGTCAATCACCGGTTGTTCCGGCCACACATTCGTATTCGTTCGAAACGGATAGCGACCTGTCAACAACCCATACCGGGAGGGATGACATACCGCGCCGGGGGCATGTGCATCCATAAAGCGGATCCCTTCACTCGCAAGTCCATCAATATTGGGAGTGGGAATTTTCGATTCCGGATTATAGCTCCTGAGATCGCCGTAGCCCATATCATCCACGAGAATGAGGACGATGTTGGGTTTTGATGGGTTTTGAGTATTTTTTTGTTCATCGTTTGCACATCCCAATATGAGAAGAGCGGATACAAATAAAAGCAACGTATTCAACGGGTTACCAAATAAAGGATTTGTCCGGATCATATTTTCAGGAGGCTTTTGAATTATCTGCCACTTTCGATTCCTCTCAAAATCGAGGTGTCAGGTAGAATAATTTGTCTCTTAGAGGGCGTTGAAAACCAGGAGTTTTGGTCAAGAACAACCCCTGAGCGGATTCGGAACCGCAGTTTATATCTCATAAATGAGGATTTCAAATCCGCGAAAAAGGGACGTAGTACAAATCTCCCTGCCAATTATTCACCCGGCCAATAAGGCAGCGGAGCACCTGTTTCCTGGAGCCACCCTTCCAATTGTTGCATTAATTGTACCCTTTTTCCAGGCATCTGCCTGGCAAGGTCTGTTTCCTCACCTGGATCATCCGCGAGATTGTAGAGCTCAACATCACCTGTTTCGTAGAATTTCATAAGTTTCCAACGTTCAGAACGTACTGCGCTCACTGGACCTGTTCTCCATCTTGAATTCGGATACCCCGGAAAATGCCAGTACAA
>NZ_JBINJE010000061.1:0-7842 GCF_043951955.1 Halalkalibaculum sp. DA384
TCCGGCGATCACCTACCTAAACTGGCACAATGACCTCCGAAACGGATGGCACAACATGGCCGAAATGGGTGGCACAATGATCTCCGAAATAGCCAATAATGAATGAAGGAGTAAGAATCACTGTTGTCCGGTAAACTTTACGAAGACTAATAGAAACAACCTTCAGAGTGTCTCCACCTCGTTTTTGTTGACTGATCTGTTTACGAGCCCCCCTTGTTTTCTAATGTTGGAAATAAAGATACCCCGTAGCTTTGTTGCCGTTTTGCTGCAAAAGGGCTTTGGTCGGATCGGCCAGGAACGTCCCCAGCTGGACATAACTAGTCGATCCTTAAGAACTCTAAATTGGTTGATATGGATTAATACGGATCAGATACATGCAAAGCAAACGCAAGGATTTGGCCCTCTCTCGAACCCACTGCTCCATCCATTTCTTCAAGCTCCACCCGGCCGCGGCCAGATAGGCATTGATCTGAAACGATGTGTTCCCGTGCAGATAGTTCTGTCCCATACGATGGTCCGTTTTAAGATGTCCGATAATCGCTTTGATGCCCGCCCGGCGGCGAAACCGGCGGCGCATCCGCCGCCTCTTGGCCTCACTGTCGGAGGCTTTGGGGTTGTCCGGGGTGGTAATCTTAACGCCCAAGGCCTGTTTGACCCGTCCGTCCAGCTCGTGAATGGCTACCGAGTAGGCGAAAATCTTGGCGACCCCTTCCTGGCCAATACGGCCTCGAAAGTGAACAAAATCGCTGGGATCGCTGGGAAAGGTGTGCTGGAAATAGACCTCCCCGCAAAATATTGCATGTAGGTATTCATCACCCAAGCCTCCGCCAGGGTATCATCCCTGTAGTCGTAGATGCGTTTGAGCAGCAGACACCCGACCATAAAGCGGAATGGGCATGGCCGGTTGCCCGGTGTGGCTGTAATGGGCGGCAAAGGCCATCTTCAAACCAAGACCAATCCATACGGTCGGCCAGCACAGCTAAGTCTTGATCCGGATCGATGAAGTTCTTAAGTAAGGGGCGAAAGGCATCACGTTGGCCTGCAACGGGAGAAGTACCTGTCATAAATTGCAAGGTTTTGGGCTGTTTTGAACTGTTTCCTTGCAAAACAAGATACAAAATATTCCCCTTTTAAACCTCTAAACCATTGATTCATATTAACTTAGAAAGGTTCTTAAGGGTCGACTAACTAAAACAATGCAGGCGAATCATCGCCCGCAGATTGGCATAAGACCACCGACGGCGGTGCGAGCGCTGCAGCACCTGTATCAGCAGGTCGGCGATCAGCGCACACCAGACCTGTATTTTAATCGCATTGGGGGAGTCGCCCAAAAAGTACCGAAGCGGCCAAGCCCCTTTAATGCGTTTAAAGACCCTCTCGATATGCCACCGCTGGCGATAGATGCCCGCTATTTGGGTAGCCATCAGTGAGAACAGGTTCGTCACAAAACGGAAGGAACGGCCGGACTGGCTATCATAGAAGCTCACCAGATGGGCCTCAAACCGGGTTACGTTGGTGTGGGTGGTGTGTCCCAGCATGACCCGCTGGTCGGACAGCACGCCCCCCCGACCCGTTCAGCTTTGCTGACCGGGAAGTCCTGCAGCAGCTCCAGGGCTGCATTGGACCGCAGCCGGCTGACAAAACCAATCTGGTGGTCCTAACTTCTTTGGCCGGTATTGGGAAAAGCAGTTGATGTTCTTCAACATTAAACATTTCAGAAGTTACTCTATTTAATCGTTTAACATAGATATTAAGTCAAGGTTGTTTAGCCTGTTTTCTAAACTTTTCTTGTAATTTATTCCAGAGAGTAGCCATACTATCAACAAGTGATGGTTTTAATTTTGCAATGTTGTACGTTTCACCACGATCAATGGCTAAATTATATAGTTCCCACTGGTTGCCAGGTGCAGAGAGCAGTTTCCAGTTATCCACTCGAACGGCTCTATGATTGGCATGATTGAAGAAAATATTGTCTCGATTTATAGTTTGTGCATTTTCAAAAACAGGAATGAGACTTTTACCAGGTAATTTCGGTTTCTGAGATTTAGATGATTCAAAATTCGTATTTTCTATTCCTGCTAAGTCAAGAATGGTCGGTACTAAATCAATTACATGGCCAGGAGTATTGTGCAGCTCACCTTTAGATTTAATTCCATCCGGCCAATGAACAATTAGTGGTGTAGCAATACCACCCTCATGAACCCACATTTTATGTCTTCTAAATGGAGTATTTGAGGAACTAGACCACCCAGGTCCCAAGCAAAGAAAAGTCTCTCCTGAACCCATAGCTGCTTCACGATCATGGCCTTCGCCACGGATCATAATTGTTGCATCTGCTCCATTGTCAGACAAAAAGAATATTATTGTATTTTCTAGTTCGCCCATTGACTTAAGTTTACCAACTAGACGGCCAACTTCATGATCCATGCGACTTATCATTGCCGCATGTATGGACATTTTTTTGGCCTGAAACCTTTTTTGTTGTTCTGTAAGATTTTTCCACGGAACAGCATGCTCTATTTCTCCAGGCCCAAGTGCATTGAATATTCCTGTATTCAAATAATACGGCGTTACATCTGGCTCTAGTTGTGGTAATGGATTATCTGAAATTCCCATTTTTTTAAGGCGTTTCCATCGCTCTGTTCGAATGGAATCCCACCCTACCATGTATTGACCCTCATATTGTTTTATATCTTCCTGTGGTGCTTGGAGCGGAAAATGAGGAGCTGTATAAGCTAAATAAAGGAAAAAAGGATTATTCTTATAATTAGCTTCGTGATCTTGAAGAAATTCAATAGCATAATCAGTATAGTCTGTAGTAGTATAATAGTCGCTATTGGGTTCAATAGGAGGCTGGAGATCATCGTCCCTATAATGGGTTTCAGGATAAAAATATCGATTATGATCGCGTAGCCAATGGGAATGATCGAAACCTCCATCTGCAACAGGCTTTGAAGCAGTTCGTATATGCCATTTACCTGAATGATAGCTTCGGTAACCTGCACGATCTAAATAATGGGGTAGCAGCTTTGCCCACGAAGGACCATTACCGTCAGAATCTCTTACCTGCTGATAATAATAGCCCGTTAACATGCTAGTTCTTGTTGGCCAACAACGGGATGTATTGTAGAATTGAGTAAACCGTAAACCATTGTTTGCCAATTTGTCAATATTTGGAGTTTTAATTTCACCACCATAAGATCCTAAATCAGAGAATCCCATATCATCTGCAAGTATTATTACAATATTAGGAGGTTTTTGATCTAACTCAGAATCTTTAGCGTAGGTATTACCTATTAGCAAGCCTGAGCTAAAAACCCAGAACCATCCACACAGTAGTCCTATAGAATATATTTTAATTCCAGTCATTTAAAAGAATGGTTTAAATTGATTAATTTAATTTTATTTACCAACCTGGATTCTGCTGAATATGAGGATTTAAATTGATCTCTCTTTCCGGTATGGGATATATGAGCTTAAAGTCCTCTATTATATAAACAGGTTGACTAGTAAAATGTGGCTGTAAATCTTTGACCTCTTCGCCATGTTGCATCATTGTCTCTATAGCTCTTCCTGTCCTTAATAAATTGAACCACCGATGATTTTCGAATGCAAGTTCTACCCTTTGCTCTTGATAAATTGCTTCTCTGAATTCTGACTGAGAAAGACCTGTAGCCAACGGATCGAGTCCAGCTCTTTGACGAACCTGATTTATATAACCATACGCTTCGCTGATAGGCCCGTCAACTTCATTTATTGTCTCAGCCATCATAAGTAGGACATGAGCATATCTGTAGACTGGCCAATTTCCATTCGTAGCTCCGCGCACAGAGTGTGGATGATCAACCTTTTTTACATAGAGCAATGTATCCCCAATTGCAATACCGTGTTGACCATTACCAGGGTCAACATAAAATCCAATGGATGCTTCCTTTCTTTCATCTCCGGATTCGTAGGCCTCTAACATGTCTCGAGTAGGTATATTTAAACCAGCCGGTGTGCCTGCATTATCACCTGTGATTTCTGACCCAGAATTGTGAGGAGCAAATGAATAAATAAAGCTATTGCCTAAACCTACATTAGTTTCCAACTCTGCATAATTAACAGCAAAAATTGACTCTTGATTATTTTTATTAGCAGGGTCATATATATCAGAATAATCTGGAAGCAATCCATACCCTAAATTCATAATTATTTCTAACTCTTCAGCGGCTGAAGAAAAGTTTTGCCTTGTCATGTATACATCAGCCAGTAAAGTTCTTGCTGCTCCCTCTGTAGCTCTTCCCTTATTTTCATTTGAGTAGGATTCTGGTAGTAATTCCGCGGCATCACTGGCATCGGTAATAATTTGATTATAAACCTGTTCAGTACTAGCTCTTTCTTCCAGCGTTGAAAAAGCCTGGTCAGGTGACCGAACTTGATCAAGGACTAGGGGTACACCCCCGAAGAGTCTTACCAAACTAAAATAGTACAATGACCGTAGAAACTTGGCCTCACCCATAAGTTGATTTTTCAGATCACCACTGCTGAACTCAACCTGTTCTATGTTATTTATAACCAAATTGGCCCTTTGTATACCTTGATAAACATCCTGCCAATAAGGTGCTAAGTTTTGATTAGAGGGACTCATTACGAATTCATCTATTAACCATGTAGGATGGTGTCCAAAATTAGATGAGTTATACTGATTTATTGTATTGTCAGAGCGTACTTCTGAAAATTTCCATTGATTATTATACATATCTTGCAATTTTGCATAGGCTGCAATAACAGTTTGATCAACTTGTTCCTCATTCTCAAAAAACTCTGTCGAACTGATAAAGTTAGCAGGTTGTGAACTCAAAAAATCATCACAGCTTACTGCGAAAAAGCTTATTGATATTATTACGAAGAATAGGACGAAAAAATAGAGTTTACTTTTAGTGGTAATCATGAGGGTAAATAAATTCAAAAGTTAATATTAATTCCGAATTTGAACATTCTGGCAATAGGATAATTTCCATTTCGAGTTTGACCAGGTTGGAGTGGATCATTCGCCAGTACGGATTCTTCTGGATTCTGTATATCAGTATTAGATATCCAGAGATTGTGTACATTCAAGTATGCTCTTAGTTCATTAGCACCCATTGAATTAAGAAACCCGATTTGATTACTACTAAATGTGTGTCCAAGCGTTATATTTCTAATCCATATGTGAGAATTGTCCTCGACCCAGACACTTTTGTTGTATCTATGTACAATATTATTGTATGAAATTGCTCTGGCGTGAATTCCATCACCAGGGTTCTCCGGTGACCTCCACCTATTTTGGGCTTCTGCGGTTACATTAAATATTCCCATCAAATTCCAGTGATCTTCACGATCTGTTCTCAAAGTTTCCCCACCTTGAGAACCCGTTACTGAAACACTAAAATCAAAATTCTTATAATTTAATGAACTATTTAAACCCCACGTAAAATCAGGAAATGCATTACCTATTCTTACAAAATCGGTAAATGGATCTGTTCTTCCGTCGCCATTAACATCTTTATATCTCCACTGCCCAGGTATAGCATCGCCATTGGGTATATGATTTTGGATCTCTTCCATCGTGTTATATATACCTTCAACCTCGAATCCATAAAATTGGCCAATAGGATAGCCCTCTTCCGTTATATGTTGTCCTTGACTTACGGGAGCAAGTATTGGACTATCTAGTTTTGTTACTTCGTTTGAGTTGTGAGCAATATTAAAACTCAAATCCCAGTTAACGATAGAATTTCTTACTATTGTCGAATTAACTTCGAACTCTATGCCTTGATTGGTGACCTCTCCTCGATTAACAACAGCCTCATTAAATCCAGAAGTAAATGGAGTTTCAATATTTAGGAGCATATTACTAGTTATTTTTTCATATGCATCCAAGGTGAAATTTAACCTGTCTTCAAGCATGCTCATATTCAAACCGAGATTTACCTGTTGCACTTCTTCCCAACCCAAATTTGGATTTCCGAGGTTAGTGACAGTTCTACCAGAAACTTCTTGGCTATTCAATGTATAATTAGCTGTGCTTACCGTTCCTAAATGAGAATAATTACCAATATTAAAATTACCTGATAACCCATATCCCCCTCTTATTAATAGATTATTGAATAAGTTAACTTCTCTCATAAATTTTTCTTCAGAAATTCTCCAACCGACAGAGAACGAAGGGAAACTACCCCATCGGTTATCGGCTCCAAATCTCGAGGAGCCATCTCTTCTGATTGTAGCTGTTATTAAATATTTATCTTTAAAATCATAATTAATTCTACCTAATACCGAAACTAAACTCCATTCGCCAATATTAGTATTACCACCAATGGTAGGTGCAGCATTAAAGGTTCTAATTTCATTGTCAGGAAAATTAGTAGCACTAAAATTTCCGACCTCTATTGTTTCTTGCTGAATAGAGAGCCCTGCTAATGCTCTAATATTATGATCTCCGTAAACTGACTCATAGCGTATTGTATTCTCATTAAGCCAGTTTAAAGTCTCTTGATCGGTAAATCTGGCGTTAGCAGCAGTGGGTGGAGATCTAAAACCAACACCAACAGTTGTAGGTTTAAAAAATTCTGTTTTGGCATTATTCCAGTCAACGTTAAATGTTGATCTAAGTGTTATTCCACTATAGACTTCATATTCTGCATATGTATTAACTATCGATCTTTTTCTGCTAAGTTCTTCATCCACTTCCTTTAATTTTAATACTGGATTTACAAACGGTAACATCCCAGCTCCCGTTATCATAGATGTTAATGTACCGTCGGATTTTCTGACCGAGGCAATTGGATTTACAAGAAAAGAACTGGCAATTGCACTGAATCTACCCGGCTCATCTACTTCTGGTGCTAATTTTTGATTCTCTAAAGAGGGAGCAATTCTCAAACCTACACTAATATTTTCACTCAGGTTGGCGTCAATATTGGCTCTCAAGTTGTATCGTCTATACCCTGTCTCAAGAACTGTTCCTCTTTGATCCATAAAGTTTGCAGACACCATTGCTCTTATTGTTTCATTACCAGTACTTATGCTGAAATTTTGTTCATGCATAATGGCATTTTCAAAAATTTGATCTTGCCAATCGGTTCCTTCACCATATTGCTCAGGATTCCTATACATTTCCGGTATATCCTGCTCTGTAGGTTCTCTTCCTTGGTTGAAGCGAATATTATCTTGCATTCTCTCTTTCATGAATTGGGCCCATTGACGAGCATTCATAACTTCGACCATACCTCTCTCCCTTACACTTTGAATTCCAATAGAGCTATTCACCTGTATTTGTGTTTGTGGAGTCCCTTCTTTGGTAGTTATTAAGACAACCCCATTTGCTCCCCTAGAACCGTAAATAGCTGTAGCAGAAGCATCTTTTAATACTTCAATAGATTCTATTTGACTCGGTGAAATACTGTTAAGAGGGTTGGATTTCGTATTTGGAGAATTGGGTATTGGGAATCCATCTACTACAAAAAGCGGATCATTACCTGCTCCAATAGATCCGATACCCCTAATACGAATGGAAGGCCCACCTCCTGGAGTCCCACTCACATTCTGCACCTGTACTCCAGCTACTTTACCAGTAATTGCCTGGTCAACTCCAGTTACTGATGTAGACTCAATATCTTCTGTAGAAATAGAACCAACTGAGCCAGTAACGTCTCTTCGCCTTTGTGTGCCGTAACCAACAACAACCACATCTTCCCCAACTACTGCCTGGGATGTTAATACTGCGTCAATTTGTGTTCTCCCATTGATTGGAACTTCCCGTGTTTGATAACCAATGAACGAAAACACAAGCGTATCTTGAAGACTATTAACTGGCAG
>NZ_JBINJE010000062.1:0-7568 GCF_043951955.1 Halalkalibaculum sp. DA384
TTGACCTACCGCGAGATTGCCGGGCTGCTGGATATCTCCCCGAAGACGGTCGAATCGCAGATG
The DNA here is from genome assembly GCF_043951955.1 of Halalkalibaculum sp. DA384. Classification (NCBI taxonomy): domain Bacteria; kingdom Pseudomonadati; phylum Balneolota; class Balneolia; order Balneolales; family Balneolaceae; genus Halalkalibaculum; species Halalkalibaculum sp. DA384. The sequence continues at coordinate 64 of NZ_JBINJE010000062.1, forward strand.
AGCCGGGCCCTCAAACTCCTGCGGGAAGCCCTTAGTGCATATTCACCTGTTTCAAAATCAGGCTAGCCTGTAGTAAAGCTTGGCAACATCCATTTAATGTATTTAATGCAGTCCGGATTGTTAGCAAATGATTTTTTACAGGGTGGATGTTTTTGTAGTTGTACTAATTAGTAGAAGCGACAAAGAAAATGTAGAGATAATACGATGAATTGGAATTTGCTGCACAGATACTTAACAGGGGAATGTACCCCCGAACAGCGTCAGCAGGTGGAGTCTTGGCTGGAGTCGGACCCCCGCAACCGAGAGTTTATGAATTCGCTGGAACGAATCTGGTCGGTGGAGCCGGCCCCGGAAACGCAGGTGGATGCACGGGCGGCCTGGGAGGAGTTCGAGACCCGGATGGTGCCGGTTGCTGTCCGGCAGCGACCCAGCCGGGGCGGGGATTATGCCCGGATGATTGCGTACGGGTTGTCAGCGGCGGCGGTGATCTTGGTGGCGTTCCTGTTTTTCCAACAGGTTCCGGCCGGGGAGCAGTCTCCTCCGGGACCGGTGGCGACCAGCCAGGAAATTGTGACCGAACGGGGCCAGCGGACCACGGTTCGGTTGGGCGACGGTACACGGGTCCAGTTGAATGCAGACAGTCGTTTGCAGATTCCCGGCGACTACCTGCAGTCGGGCCGCCAGGTGCGTCTGCAGGGAGAGGCCTATTTTGAAGTGGAGCCGGACCCGGATCAGCCGTTTTTGGTGCACACCCAGGGGACCTACACCAAGGTACTGGGGACAAAGTTCGGGGTTCGCGCATATCCGGAAGATGCCCGGGTACAGGTGGTAGTGACCGAGGGCAAGGTGGAGCTGGGCCGTCCTTCGGGAGGTATCGGAGCCCGGCAGCTGACCCGCAACCAAGTGGGCGTACTGCTGGCAGGGGGGGAGACCAGGGTCTCCGAGCAGGCGAACCTGCAGCCGTACCTAGGATGGACCGAAGGACGGCTGGTGTTCGAGGATACCCCATTTTTGGAGGTGCGTAGGCAGCTGGAGCGCTGGTATGACATACAAATAACCCTGGCCGATTCCACGCTGGGACAACGCCGCCTGACGGCGAGTTTTAGCGGGGAACCGATGACGGAGGTGCTCAGTATTGTGGCCCTTTCTACCGACATGAGTTACACGCGGGAACGACGGGCTGTCACTTTTCGGGACCGAAGTCGGTACGAGTCTGACAGTGAGTCCACCGGTAATTGAGGTTCTCCCTGAGATCCCCTGCTGACCCCTACGGCCCTCACGGGGCGCGGGGACGACGGGACAGGGGGCGGCAATAGGGGATGATTGAAAGGGAGATAGCAAAAGGAGCCAGTAGTAATATTAACTAAACAGAGGATTAATGATGAATTGGGATAGATACAACAACTTGGTGAAAATTCTGGAAAGGATTATACCGATATGTTTGACGGTGATGCTGTTAGTGATTCCGGCCTTTGCCCAGAAAGGTGATGACCAGATGGCTAGTGCAGATAAAAAATATGGTGATATACAGCTAACGGAAGAAATACAGGCCTCATCACTACTTAACAAGATTATAAGTCTTGATTTAAAAGGAGTGACACTGGAGCAGGCCTTAAAAAAAGTTTCGTCTGAAGCTGAGCTAAAGCTTTCATATAGCACCCAGCTTGTGCCTGTACAAGAAGAAATAAATCTTCAGGTCAATCAGGTTACAGTTAATCACGCATTATGGAAGATACTGGAGGGTACCGGGCTGCGGTTTGCAGTTTCTCCCAATAAGCATTTGGTAATAATGAACAGGAACCCAAAGACGGATCCACAGAAAAAGGGGGTGCTTGAGACAGTGTCAGGTCAAGTTGTTGATGCCAGTACGAATGAATCGCTTCCGGGGGTTAACATTATCCTGAAAGGAACAAGTACCGGTACTTCTACTGATGCGGAAGGCAGGTTTGAGTTAAATGTTCCTTCCCTTCAGGACACACTTATGTTTTCTTTTATCGGCTACCAGACCCTGGAAATGCCGATTAATGGGCAGACTCAGCTTGAAGTCGTAATGCAACCACAGGCTGTAGCAGGTGAAGAGCTAATTGTAACAGGATACATGCAACAGCAAAAAGCCGATCTGACAGGTTCAATATCGGTAATTGAGTCAGATGAGGTAGAAGGCAATCAATACTCCAATGTATCGAAAGCATTACAGGGAAAAGTTCCCGGTATGCAAATAACAACGGACGGAGATCCGGTTGGCAATGCGGAGATTCAAATACGAGGTATAACATCGGTAAATGCCAATCCCCCGCTGATTGTGGTAGACGGGATGCCTACCCAGCTTAATCTGAATGATCTGAATTCCGGAAATATAGCTTCAATTCAGGTCTTAAAAGATGCAGCTTCGGCGAGTATTTATGGTTCAAGAGCGGCGAGCGGTGTCATACTCGTAGAAACCAAAAAAGGACAAAGAGGAGACACCGAAATCAATTATCGCGGGTCGATTGGCGGATCCAGCATAATGAACCGGCCAGACATGCTTAATACGCAACAATACGGAGAAGCACTGTGGCGTGCAGCTATTAATGATGGACTGGATCCGGATCAGCAAACACAGCTTTACTCCTATGACTGGAGCACAAACAGCGATGGCCTGGCCCAGTTGAATAGTGTGACACCGCGGGAGTGGCTAAACCCGGAACAGACCATGCCTTCTGCAGATACGGATTGGTTTGACGAGGTACTGCAAACGGGCCTTCGTCAAAAACATCAAATTACCGTTTCAACCGGAACTGAAAATTCCAGGACCATGTTTTCTGCTGACTTTTTCCAAAATGAGGGGACCGTCATGCATAGCGGGCTGGACCGCTATACTGTTCGGTTGAACACGGATTTTAATTTGATAGATAATGTATTGCGTATTGGAGAAAATGTGTCATTATCCCACAAAACGTTTCGAAGCGGGGTAAACGGCTCCATTCGCAATATGCTTATTATGCCGCCCATTGTTCCTGTTCGTACCAATACCGGTGAATGGGGCGGAACATCGTATTACTATGGTATGGACGATTATAACAACCCGGTCAGGGAATTGACCATCGGCAAAGATAACAAGAACAACCAGTCAAAGTTGGTGGGGAGTGTATTTGTTGAGTTTTCTCCGGTAGAAAATCTTCTGTTTAAAACACAGGCCGGAATGGACTATACTGATGGTTATTTCAGGCACGTAGATTATACCTGGCAAGAGGGCGGAGGTAAACAGGATACACAGAATGGGGTCTCCAATAATTACTACCACAATTTGGATATGACCCTGACTAACACGGTGAATTACAATACGACCTTCAGCAATTACCATGATATCAGCCTGGTGGGAGGTATAGAGATATTTAAAAACAGTTCCCAGAATTTTAATGCCTACCGGCAGGATATTGAGATCGAAAACCGGGATTACGCTTTTCTGAATACAGCTACTGGAAATTTAAGCGCAAACGGTAGTGGAGATGAGTTGTCAATGGTCTCATACTTTTCAAAAGTAAACTACAATTTTGACTCCAGGTACCTGCTTTCAGCTACAGTGCGTTATGATGGCGCCTCAGTCTTTGGTACCAACAGCAGATATGCACTGTTCCCGGCAGCGAGTGTGGGATGGCGACTGAGTAATGAAGAGTTTATTGGAGATAATAGCATTATATCGGAGCTCAAAATTCGGGCGAGCTGGGGAGTAAATGGGAATTCAAACATCCCTACGAATGCCCGCTTCAACTACTATGATGCCGATTACTACTCAACAGCATATGCAATAGAGGGGAATCAAACGGGCCAACTCGCATCAGGGTATCGAAAAATTCAAACTGGAAATGAAGATCTGCAATGGGAAGAGACAACGCAGTTTACCCTGGGTGTGGATTTTGGTTTTTATGAAGGCAAGTTAACAGGGTCAATTGATCTGTACGATAAAGATACCGATGGAATGTTATTCTATCCCCCTTTCCTCGGTGCAGCCGGAGAAGGGGCCGGGCAATGGGTAAATGCCGCTGACATGATTAACAGGGGAGTTGAATTCCAGGTTAATTACATGAACAGCCCCAGTATGGAATTTGACTACTCCATTGGCCTGAATTTGAGTTCCAACAGAAATACGATTGATAATTTGCCCAATTCTGTCAGGTTTGCCTACGGCGGTAATGGCATTGACGACGACATCCAGGGGAGACCGCTCAATTCCTATTACGGTTTTGTTGCCGATGGTATTTTTAAAAGCCAGGAAGAAGTGGATGCCCACGCGGCACAAACCGGTAAGGGACTCGGAAGAATCCGGTATAAAGATCTGAACGGGGATGGAGAAATAACCTGGAATGATGACCGAAAATGGATAGGGAACAGCGATCCCGATTTAATATATGGGGTCAATTTCGACAGCAATTATAAAAATTGGGACTTTACGATGTTCTGGCAGGGAGTTCTCGGCAACACCGTCCGCAACGACTGGAAAACCTATAGTGACTTCTGGAATGTCTGGACCCAGGCGGGATTCAACCATTCAACTCGCGTGCTCGATGCCTGGTCTCCACAGAATCCCGATTCAGATATCCCCGCCCTCTCACTGTCGAACGCAAATGACGAGCGAAGACTTTCGACCTACTTTATGGAGTCGGGAGCTTATCTAAAGCTCAGAAATATTGAGCTGGGTTTTACAATTCCATCTGATGTCAGGTCCAAAATTGGGGCTGAAGACCTGCGCCTTTTTGTTAGTGCCCAAAACATCATCAACATCAAAAAGTGGTGGGGAGATGACGCCTATACCGGACCTTATCCAGAAAACGCAACGAAAGCCGGTGAGTACTCCAACCCGTATATGCGGCCCCAAATTTTTTCTGCTGGTATAGATGTGACATTCTAAAAAATTTTAATTCGACAATTGTATTTAGCTATGAAAAACTTCAAAACATATTTTGTTGTAGTATTGTCAGCTATTGTATTGACAAGCTGTGGAGACATGTTAGATGTCGAGCCCAAGGGTGTGGTAACCGAGGAGCAGGTTAGCGAGCCCGAATCTCTTGAGGGACTGGTAACTGCTGCCTACGCTTTCACCCCGAAAGCTTCGCCGTGTTGTGCTGAGTTTATGTCATTAAATCCCTGGATAGCAAGTGTCCGCTCTGATGATGCGTATAAAGGAGGCGGGGGACTGGATGATCAAACGCCATGGTACCAAATGGAGACGTTTTCACTGGTTTCCAGCAGTATTGGCAACAACAACGGGGTCTGGAAAAATGGCTATCACGGTATTGCAAGAGCGAATGAAGCGATCTCTAAAATTCAAGAGGTTGACGAAAGCGAATTTCCCGTCAAGACCACCCGCCTGGCAGAGATGCATTTTATCAGGGCATGGCTTCATTACAAGCTTAAAATTCGTTATCGCTGGATACCATACGTCCCAGAAGGGTTGACCCAGCAGGAGATAGAAGAGATCCCCAACAGGCGACCTGATGCGGAAAACGATATGTATATCTGGCAGCATATCTTGGACGATTTCAAATATGCCAGTGAAAATCTGCCGGAAACACAGGAGGATGACGGGCGGGTCAACAAAGCCACGGCAGATGCTTTTATCGTAAAAACCCTGCTTTGGATGGCCTATCCGCAGGATGACAATCACCAGCTGACAAATATTAATACCAGCAGGCTTGAAGAGGCTCTAACCTACGCTAATGAAATCATTAATAGTGGCCAGTATAGCCTGGCAGAAGATTTTGCCCATAATTTTATGTACGAGTGGGATAACCAATCGCCGGAAGTGTTGTGGGAGTTGCAATTTTCTACAGATGACGGGACACCGAATGGTAACCTGAATGAAGGAAATTCTCTTACCACTCCCTGGTGGTCTCCCTATTTTAGTTGCTGCGACTTCCACAAACCGTCTTTTAACATGGTAAATGCATTCAAGGTGGATCAAAATGGTTTGCCGATGTTCGATACGTTTAATGATGAATCAGCTCAAGGGAGCTATAACAACTATTTCTCCAATAACACGTTTGATCCCCGAATAGGACATACGGTAGCCATTCCCGGCCTTCCCTGGAAATATTAGAATCAACAGAATCCGGTTCTCTTTGACAGTGCCGGTTCACGACAACCTGATGTCTATGGATATTTCCATTCCTTGAAAGAGAATGTGAGAACGGACAGCCCGGGTCTGGTAGATCTTTTTTGGATGCATAATTCTAAAAACCAGGCCGTAGTACGTTACGATGAAGTTCTGTTGATGAAAGCTGAAATACTTATAGAACTTGGACGACACGATGAAGCTTTACCAATAATTAACCAGATAAGGCAGCGTGCTTCCAACAGTACGGGAATGCTGACATTTACGGATGGAAGCCCGACCCTGGACTATAACATTGAAACGTATCAGGACGGGGTAAATATAAATTGGACCCAGCAGAATGCCCGAAAGGCTTTGCGCTGGGAACGACGTCTGGAACTGGCCATGGAAGGGCGGCGCTTCTTTGATCTTGTACGGTGGGGCATCGCCGAAGAGGTCATGAACGATTACTTCGAAAAAGAAAGAGAACGACGGCAGTGGCTGAGTGTCGCTGAATTTCAATCGGGCCGTGATGAATACCGGCCTATTCCGCAAGAACAGCTGAATCTGTCAGAAGGAGTATATACTCAGAATCCCGGCTACTGATGTAACCATTCAAAAAAGGACGATTTGGATCTCTAATGATGCCTGAGTTGTAGATGCCACTTGCTGGGCACGATATAATTCAGGCATCACTTTTAATTTAAAGCAAGTGTACCCATTTAAGTGTGGGGTATATTTAGATGTTATGTGAGCATCGGATAACCGTTTAAAAAGCATTAATGAGAACTCTCTCCTTTAAGGTGCCCAAATCCCTTTGCGGAATGTGAGCGGACGATTTCCGTGATAGCAGTTATGTATTTTTGCCAACTTATTGAAATATCCGGGTCTTATGTCTAACTCACATCAATTTGAGGAACACGCGGTACCGACATAAGTATCAGGAAGAAGACGTTACTACTGCTACTGTTGCAAGGTTAAAATTTGCGGAAGTTTACTTATGTACGACCGTCAGGCAGTCCGTGCAGTGGACTCGTCATGTCCTGAATTGGAACGGGTGAAATAACTTAGTTCTATTAATTAAAAGTTTTTACTCAAGGTGAATTTTCGGACGTGGATATTTCTTGAATATTATAAACTCTCATAAATACTGTGCATTCCTCTCCATTTCTGGGACCATATTCAAAATTTTATGTTGAAACAATGTACTTCATCATTGCCATTAAATTATGAGCATACTACTATTTCTACTATGGTTATCATGGATAGTGATTTTTATAATAATTTAATCTGAAATCTAAATTGCCGATCGTAAAACCAGGGATTGAGGGGATATGTCTGATGTTTGCGATGAACGAGTAAGCGAATGGGTACGGCGCATTCGTGAGGGGGACCGGTCCTCGTTCCGGGAGCTGTTTTTGGCCCTGTATGAGCC
>NZ_JBINJE010000063.1:0-6048 GCF_043951955.1 Halalkalibaculum sp. DA384
GATACCGGAAGAAGTGCTGTCTGATGAGGGAGCGAGCTACAAATGCTACCCTGCCCTTCCCGGCCTTGAATGGGGCGCGGAAGCCGAAGCAGGCGGTTGTGGATGCCCTGCCGGTGAGGACTTTGATAGCGGGCAACTTGCGGGACGGACCATCAACATCCACGCCTGCACAGGCGGCAGCGTTTGCCCCATTCACCGCCTTGATTGTTGAGTCCCTTTTGTATCAAGACGAGGGACACCTCTGTTGAGGAAAATAATATTCTCTGAGGGATTACCATATAGAATGCATCGATGTAACGTGAGGCTGTCCAAAAAGTCCAATAAGGGGAACGCCACTTAAATAATTAAGGCGTGGTCAATCTCCCTAAATCCCTCTTCTTCAAGAGGGACTTTATGGTCGCTCATTCCATACATGAAGAGCTGTTTTTTCATCATTGAGTTCCTCCTTGGAGAAGGAGGACAGGAGGATTGATCTTCGGTTTCTTCCACAAACCTAAATTATTATTGAATGCAACTATCTGTCGAGACTTTTTGGACAGCCTCTACCAGCATTTTGCAGTGCAGTTACGGTACCCGAACTGGTTCTCAGGAGTACGGGATCCCGATCATGGTTGTAGGTGGAAATCATTACGCATTTTATCAGTTATAAAAGAGGTTGAAACGATTTCATCCAGCCTGTTCAAGCGGAATATGATATACTGTGTGCAGGCATCAAGTTATATTATAAGATTCGATTTTTACCGAAATTTGTAATATTATTTTGGCTTAGATTAATATGTTTTTACTAACTGGTTCGGGGATAGATGAACTACTTCAGGATTGTGCAAAAGCTGGCCGGAGGGGTGATATCGTTCATCCTCTGCTGCCTGTTTATGATTGCCATACCCCTGAGAGCCCAGGAAATATTACCGGACAATACAGTTGAGCCCTCCGATCGTTGGATCACCTATTCGAGTAACGACCTGTTCTTGATCAATGAGGAGCCGGCACCACGAGGTACGGTCGTCCAGGTGTTTGACCCGGATGGAGTGCTGTGTGGAATAATTGTAACGGAAGAGAGGGGGCGGTTCGGGCCGATGAGAGTCTACGGAGATGATCCCGGTACCGAAGTCGATGAGGGCGCGGAGCCGGGCGACCCGTTGACACTCAAGGTCAATGGAGTGGAGGCGGTTCCGGAAGAGCCTGAGAAACTGGTGTGGGCCGAACAGGAAGAGCGGATACTGCTGGATATAAGCATTACAGGTCCGATAGTTTCCGTCAGCCAGCCGGTTCTTGATTTAGGGACCGTCAGGGCGGGAACCACGATTGATCAGAATTTGACGATAGAGAATACCGGGCTGGAAGAGCTCCGCATCGACTCCATTACGGTTCTTCCGGGTGCGCTTAACCCGGCCTTCACATTTAACCCGGAAGAATCGCGAATTGGCGTCGACAATCAACTGGAGGTGCAAGCCTCGTTTAATTCCCGGGACATACAGGGTGATATTCGGGGCGTTTTGCTGGTATACTCAAATGCCCTGAACTGGATGCCAACACAACTTAACCGCCTGGAGAAATCTGCTCCTTACGACCTCGATTACGATATTACGGGCATTCCTTATCTGGTTCCATTTTCTGCAACGGTCGAGTCGGGGGTCATTCCGTCGGATCAATGGATCAGTTTCTATAGTGAGGTCAATACGACGCTGGATGGAGAGCCGGTACAGCCAGGGACGGTGATCAATGCCTACGACCAGAGTGGAACCATAGCGGGTTCGGATACGGTGGAGTATCCCGGCGGATATGGAATGAGGGTGTACCGGGACAATCCTGAAACCCGGGTGGATGAAGGTCTTGAAGAGGGGGAAGTTATTGAATTCAGGATTGACGGGTTACCGGCAACCCCGGTCAATGGCGTAACCCCGACATGGACTCTGGAAAACGAACATTCGTCGTTGCCGCTCCGGGCGACTTCAAACAATCCGCCGGAAGTGGTACAACCTGTTGAGGACCAGGAGATGGATGTCACGGATCAGGCGATTACCCTGAACCTTGAGAACTATTTTTTGGATCCGGAAGGAGGGCCCTTGACGTTCAGCGCCATGGCGGAAATTCCCTCTGTTGCCGCGGTGGAAGTCAGTGGCAGTACGCTCACAATTGAAGCGCAGTCGCCGGGCACAACAACAGTGGGAGTTTGGGCGGAAGATGACCAGGGGGGCACAACCCAACGGTCTTTTTCCGTGACCGTTACAGATTCGCCTCCGGCAGCGCCTGGAAATCTCTTTGGATACCAGTCGGCGGATACCCTCATTACGAGCTGGTCACCCAGTGAAGCCCCCGACCTGCAGGGCTACAAATTATATCGCTCCACCGAAAGCGGGTTTTCCGTCAATGAACAATCCCTGCTTACCGATACATTGACAACCTCTTCGTTTCATGATATCGAGGTCGAGGGGGAACAGTTCTACTATTACCGGGTGGCGGCTTATGATACGGCAGGGAACCAGAGCGAATCTTCTGACGAAATCTCGGTCTACTTTGACAACACTCCGCCTTCGGCTCCCGGGAGCGTAACAGCCGAAAACTTTGACCTGGGGGTCCGGATCGATTGGGAAGCCGTTGGGGCGGCAGATTTTGCGAGCTACCAACTGTATCGGGGCCGGGATGCTGAATTTTTACTGAATCAGCAAACTTTGCTCGCCGGGGGACTGAAATCCGCTCACTTTAGTGATACCCTGGGCGCAGTCCAGGGAAGGTTTTACTATAAAGTGACGAGTCTGGATACCACCGGGAATGAGAGTGAGGCTTCAGAATTGCTGGCTGTTGAATATGATAAAAATCCGCCGGAAGCGCCCCTCGGTCTGGAGGGAGAAATTGCCGGAGATGGAATACTTTTGACCTGGCAACCCGTGAATACCGAAGACCATCATCACTATGAAGTTTTCAAGTTGCCTGAACCCGATTCCGGCTTGAACGATGCAGAGCATCTGACCAGTACGCAGGATACGACGGCTTCCTACTCTGTTGCGGGCTCTGCCGGCACGCATTACTATACGGTAACAGCCGTGGATACGGCGGGAAATGCAAGCACTCCGGCCGAAGTAGTGGATATCCAGTTTGACCAGGAGGCTCCACCGGTTACGCAGAACCTCAAAACGACGGTAACCGATACCGGTGTTGTACTGCAGTGGGACGAGGCTGTCAGCGACGATCTGGCTGAATACCGGGTATACAGGAGTGATACTGAGAGTATTGAGCAGACGGCCGACTTTTTACTGGCCGATGAAATTACAGATACGCTCTTTACGGATCGGCCGGGTGAGCGGGAGAGCTATCTGTATTACGCGGTCACCTCGGTGGACACGGTCGGTAATGAAAGTAACTTGTCGAGCATTCAGAGGGTCTATGTTGACAACATTCCCCCGCGTGCACCAGAGATTACCGACATCGAATGGGAAGAAACGGGGCTCCGGGTTGAGTGGTCTCCGGTTGAAAAAGGAGATCTCCATTCCTATGCGCTGTACCGGAATAGAACGGCGGGAGAGTTCGAAAAATCACAGTTGCTGGAGGATTCCCTTTCCGCTACGACGTTTTTGGATGAGACGGTGACGGGAGGTACTACCTATTATTACAGCATAACGGCAACCGATACGCTTGGGAACGAAAGTCCCTGGTCAGAGGCGGCCAGTAAGTCATACATCAATGAGTGGAGCTATATATATGAGCCCGGCTGGCATCTGGTAAGTCGACCGATTGCGGTGGCAGACAGCGCTGTCGAAACGCTGTTCCCGGGCGTCGATCCTCAAACATTGTATGCCTATGACGGCAGCTATCGTCCTGATTCGGTGGTAGCCGTCGGGGCGGGATACTGGCTGCGTATCGATGAGCCAACCGAGGTGATGATGAAGGGACCACCCGTTGAGCAAATTTCGGTTCCTCTGAAAACCGGCTGGAACTTGATTGGGGCCCCGGTGGACTCGGTACTGGATCTGGCGATGGTTCAGGATCCGGGAAATATTATCATTGACGGCACTTACCAGGGCTATGCCGGGGCCTACCAGGCGGTCGAGAAGCTGGTTCCGGGCCGGGGCTATTATGTCCGTGCCGCTGAACCGGGAACCATCGTAGTGGGGGCTGGCCGCAAGACAAAAGAGAGGGAAAAAGTCGACCGGGAAACGGTAGCGGTCTCCGAAGTAACCGACCGTTTTGACCGCCTTACTTTCGGCAGCGGAGAGGTAACGCAACATCTTTATATGGGAGGCTCGCTCAGCGACGACTGGAGCAAGCGCAATTTTTCACTGCCCCCGGCTCCCCCGCAGCCTGTGCTGGATGTACGGTTTGACGGCGACTACCGCCTTGCGGAAAAGGATAGCGTACTTATAGAATTGAAGGCCGGGGAATATCCGGTATCTGTTGAGCTGAACCATAGTCAGCATGCGGGCACTTATGAGTTAAAGCTGTTCAGGAAGGGACAGCAAACGGAAACAAGAACGCTGGCTGCGGGTGATGTTCGCTACATCAACGACCCCGTAGATTATATTGCTCTTTTCCCATTATCTGATAATCAGCAGGCGGTGCCTGAGCAGGTAGAGCTGAAACCAAACTATCCCAATCCATTCAACCCGTCAACAACAATCCGGTACGCCATTCCCGAGGCGCTCAAGGTGACGCTGGAGGTGTACGACCTGCTGGGACAAAAAGTGGCGACGCTGGTGGACAAAGAGCAATCCGCGGGGAACTACCAGATCCCGTTCAATGCATCTGATCTCTCCAGCGGACTCTATTTCGTGCAGATACGGGCCGGTTCGTACCAGGAGGTCCAGAAAATAACACTGGTTAAATAACTGAATTTTGGAGTCGGCTAAACAACCATGCGAGTATTAGTCATTTATAGCATTCTTGCATTTATCATGACCCAGTGTCCGCTTGAGGAGCACCGGTTTACGGCATCGGTAAATCCTCCGGGAACTGGGACGGTAAGTACAGATACCGCCTACTATCGTGATATGGTCACCATCGAGGTTCAGGCTGTTCCAAACGAGGGGTGGGAGTTTGCCGGCTGGTCGGGGGATACGGCGTCTACCGAAAATCCGCTTATCTTTACCATTACAGAAGAGACCGACCTGGTGGCCAATTTTCAACGCCCGGAAGCTCCCCTGGCCGCTTTTACGGAAGAGCTGACAATATCGGACGGGAAGAACAGCAGTACCCTGTTTTTTGGAATGCAGGAAGGGTCGACCAGTGGCTTCGACCCTTCAGCTGATATCGAAGCGCCTCCCGCTCCACCCGGGGGCTCATTTTACGCTTTCTTTCGTATTGAAGGGTATAACCTGCGGGGCGATATGCGCCCGGTTACCCGCGATGAAGTGGTATGGGCGCTCGCGATGGCCCCGGAAGAGGGAGAAGGGCCAGTCAGGTTAAGCTGGGATCTCAGTAGTACCCGGCATGTCGGTTCGTTGACCCTGGCAGATAGTTCCGGGTCGCCAGCTGTTGAAATTGATATGAAATCAGAAAACAACTACGAGGTGGACGATTCCGTGAATCGATTATACCTGATCAGTAATTGAGGGGATTTGATATGGAGTGCCAAAAGGCACTGCAAACTGTTATTTTGCCAATATCGGCATCTTTGCGCATTCCAAATCCTCTGTTGTGGATTTTAAGCGGCGGCTTTGAATTCGATCACGGTGTTCTCGGACAAAACTCTTGGTTTTTCAAAAATTCATTCCATTCATTAGGACTTGTAAAAAATTAAGAAAGCCTTTCCCACCGCAGAGGTGTTCCTTTTTGTTTGAACAAGACACCCAAAATTCACCGGCAGAAATTAGTTATTGGTTATTAGGAATTAGTTATTAGTTAAGACCTATAAATAACTAATAACCAGTAACAAATAACCAAACCGCGCCTTCGCTGCGTTTGCCCGGGGCGGCTCAGAAATCGCCATGCCGGAGAGGATAAGACCATTTTCTACGCAAGCGCCCAAAGTCCAGAAAATCCCTGCTACAGGTGCCAGCAACGTCTCCCAACGTTGATAAGCAGGAGCCACAAATGAAGTTCCAATAGAACAAC
>NZ_JBINJE010000064.1:0-5577 GCF_043951955.1 Halalkalibaculum sp. DA384
TTTTTGCAGGTTATTTAATTCTTCTTGTGTCATAATTGTCTAAGTTAGTGAGATTTGAATTACTAAACTTAGACAGAGTTAGATTTACACTCTCCTTGTTCTTCAAGAGTAGCTCTTCTGGCACTTTCGTTTTCAAGTTGGACTTTAGCAGCTTCTTCGATTTCTTTTTCTAGTTTATTAATACGACGTTGTTCCTCTCTTTCTATTCGCCTCTGCTTTTTATTCTCAGCCATTGATTCAAGCTTAAAGAAAAATTCATCGAGCCTATCTTCTAATTGCTGGGAGTTGGTATCGGATATAATCCTACTAGGATGCCCCCACTTATTTCTGAAAAGTTTGAGCTGTAGCTTACCTAAAGGAGTATATTCATAGTCGTAGTCCCAGCTCCGTTCTTTTTCTTCTGGCTTTCGTTTCCGGCGCTTCCCCTTTTCTCTTAACTGAAAAAAGATTTGATCTTCACCTATTTTAAAATAGGTCCAGCGGGAACTATTATCTAAGAAGGAATGAACTGAGTAACCTCTCTTTTCAGACTCTTTAATGATTGTATCTAATATGCGTAATCCCCGGTCTAAGTTATCAGGTCCAACAGAGATATCCAGGGGACGCCCACCTCTTACCCGGTTAAAACGATTTAGGGATTTTTTATTTAGATTCTTGCGGGCTTGTTTGACCAATTTGTGAGGTTTGTAAAGGTTTTTGGGAACAGAGATCGTTTTGGTGGCTTTTCCTTTGCACTTCGATTTATTTTTTCCTTCCCTAATGGTTAAAGTAAACGATTCCTTATCTGATTCAGGTAGCTCGGGCCTGTTGACTTCTTTATCATGTCTCAGCTTTGCCCAATATCCTGCAGATGGTGTGGGTATCTCTAGTTCTTCACAAGCCTTGTAAAGTTTATGACTGCTTATTCCTAACTCTTCAGTCAAGTGAGATACCGGTTTTGTCCATACCTTTTCATAGAGTTCATTTCGTTGGAAAGTGATCTTTTTCATCTGTTCCTCCTTTTATATCGATCAACATTTATTGGGATGCTCTCCATATTCTAAGTGATCGAGATAATAATCAATATCTAAACCGATAAAAGACTAATGATTTCATACGTTGTTGAAAGAGATCGGGCGTTAGAATGGAAATATGAAAGCCGTTTTTTTAGGCTTATTAACCTAAAACGTTTCTTTTATGATGCAATCGAATCTTGTAATATTAGTACTAATATAATTGAGTATTTGCAGTAGTTAAGAAAAAAGAGCCTTGATGAATTTTTTATCAGATTCTGTAAAATGACTTTTATTATCTTGAGAAGATTTTGGGGCATATGAACTTTCTGTATTTGGGGAAAATTTGTCCAAAATCGTCTGAGTAAATTCGAAAATGTCTGGTTTAACGTCATCTACTGTATAATCTATTAGATGGCTATCAATACCAATAAATTCAAGTTCATCCTTAATTGATCTTATGTTTTTGTTAACTGCTTCATCTACTTGGTCTCTCATATGATCCCTAAAATAGACTGGGTGTTGGGGACTGTTTTTGAAATCAAGATCATCATTTTCAACCTCTCTAATATAGTCATGAATATTGTCTTGGATATTGTGAAGTATTTGTTCAGAATTTTTAAATATAAACTCTTCGCTATTTAATCCTGTTTGCTTTAGGAATGTTTCAAGGTCATAAAGATCCTCAATATAGTGTATTTGTGTGCTTAAGTAGTCACAGTAAAATGTGATATTTTGATCAATTTCATTCTGTATTTTAGGAATTTCATAAGCATTGAGAAATAGAGAAATGGCTTCGGGATCAAATACATTATTAGCTTTAGCCAATTTAGGTATTAGCTCTTTAACAGTGTTTTCGGCAATTTTTGATTCTCGTCCATTAAGTAATTTGTTTAAGTCCCTTGAATTTGGTCGGTTAGAGTGTTTGTAAGCAATTCTAAGTATACTCGGCTTAAGTTCTGAGAGTTGAAAAAGATTATTTATAGGTGATTTGCTGGACAGAAATCTAGTGTGTATTTGCTCATAGAACTTGGCTGATAAGATGATTTTTGAACATTCAGACTTTCTTTGAGACAAATAGTACATTAAAAAGTCTGTAACTGAAGGGTTAATGAAATTTAGATAAGTTCCTCCGGAATAACTGTGTTTATGGAATCTTTTTATGAACCCATCCAATAATACTTTAACGCTCTTGTGATAAGGGTCTATAGGAATATCATAACCATTTTTTTGGGATTCATATTCAAGCCTTTTATTAAATGCCTTTTTAAATTTGTCTTCTGATATAGGCAGATCAAAACTAAATAATGTTAATAAGAATAATCTATCCAGCTTGCTTATTTGATTGTTAAAAGCAGTTTTCCATATAGTTCTAGGGTTGTTCAGAGATTCTAAGATAAACTTGCAATAATCTTTAGGTTTGGTAATATCAATTCTTTTTTTGTCAGATATAAACTCGATTATTCGCGGATTAAAATTTTCATGTTTGACTATATCTAGGTAGAACTCATTTTCTCTAATCTTATTCTTATACTCATCATCCAGACTGGAAAAATAAATATGATTATATAAAATCCTCCCTCTGTCTTTATAGCTATAGCTTGAAAGCTCCAACTGATAATTGGTTACATCAAATTTTTTATCATCTAGTATTTCAGATTTAAATTTAGCCGCATTATATATTGTGGTTCTACTTGTCAAAATCATATGATGATCATAATATCTCCGTATCGCTTTAATCAAGTGATGGATTTGAGAGTCGAAATTTTTTTCAGTTAAGATATCTAGATAGTTACTGCCCAAAAAATCATCAAAATAAAAGATCTGTTTTTTATTTCTGTCAAATACTTTTTCTGCATCGTCTAAGTCTTTTAGGATGTAGGTCAGTTCATAACCCTCAGTCAAATATTTGAAAGTTAGAAAGTCTGCTAACATAGTTTTTCCGATACCAGGCTCCCCGGTAATCATTAATAAATTCTGTTCTTGTAATATCTTTTCCGCCTTTTCGAAATCCTTTGTAGGAACAAATAGTTTGACTTTGTTAACTATTTCATCGGTGTAGAAATCTCCCCTTTCCCTGATGTATTCTTGGGATATTCGTTTAATGATTTGAGTACTTGAAAGCCAAAGTTTATAGTGATCTTCTTCAACTTTGGGATATTTTGTGAGTAAGTTGTTTAATGTTTCGTTACCAATTACGTCCGAGGGTTCGAGTATATAGGGATCAAAAATTTCCATTATTTCTTTTTTGTCTCCTGGGGATAGGCCTAGAGAAGTCGCAATTAGATATCTATCAGGATTTAATCTTTCAACTTTAGGCCTTTCTTTATTTCTCAAATGGCTTTTAAGTTTTGATAAACCAGATTTAAGCCAATGTTTGCATTGAATAATTAGGTTCCCGTTTTCGGAATTTGCATACCTTAAATCAATTCCCTCATCCCTACCTGCTTTAAAGTTCTCTAGAGTAATGTCATTATCTATTTGTAATAGATCTCTGACGAGCAACTCGAACTCTTTATCATTTAAGCTATTGAAGGTGTATTGAGACACGGTTTTAATTTGTTTATTAAATCTGAAAGTTGATTTTGTAAATAGATAAAATTTTATTTTAGAGAAAGTTTTAAAAGCTAAAATAGTAAATATTTCAAGAGAGTAATTATGCACCGATTAAGTGAGGTTACGATAAAAAATTTTAAATCAATTGAGGACTTAACGTTAGAGCTTACCAATTATACACCTCTTGTTGGATATAATAATGCAGGTAAATCAAATATTCTTCAGGCAATTGACTGGTTCTTAAAGCCATCAAAATTGTATGACTCAGATTTTTATGATGGAAGAGAGGGAGAAGGTTTGGTGGTGAAAGGCAAGATCGAGGGACTTGATGATACTATTCTAGATAGACTAGTAGAAAAACATCGTGATAGAATTACTGAATATTTGGAGGATGAAAGAATCTTTATTAGGAGATCAATGGATGAACCAGGTAATGCTTCTACTGCTGATTTAGAGATATGGAGTCCAGAGGATGATGAATGGATAAACAATCCAACTGGAATTGATAATGCAGTGAAAGCTTTATTTCCTGAGCCCATTTTTATGAAAGCTATGGAGGATGCTTATGAAGATATTGGAAAGAGTAAAAGATCTAATACAATTGGGAAGCTCCTTGCTGAAATAACAAAACCTATAGTAGAAAATAATGAAGAGTTAATAGAAGAAACCTTGGGCCAAATCAAAAATATGTTTTCTGCTGATGGAAATGAACGAGTAGATGAATTACAAGAAATTGATGAAGAGTTTGATAACGTAGTAAATAATTTTTTCCCGGGTATTAATCTCAAAGTGCATGTCCCGCCTCCAACTGTAGATGATTTATTTAAATCTGGTACTGTTCAAATAAGTGAAGGGGAAAATGGTTTGAATCGTGATTTTGAGTCAATGGGCCACGGAGCTCAAAGATCTATACAAATGGCTTTGGTCAAATATTTATCTGAGCGTCAAACCTCAGATGATGAATCAAACTCTCGAAAGTTTCTTTTAATTGAAGAGCCAGAATTATATCTACACCCTCAAGCAATTACGTATTTATCGAGTGCTTTAAAGAAGTTATCAAAGGGCGGATACCAAATTGTTTTTGCAACTCATTCACCTATAATGATATCCCAAAATGATGTTGGGGTAACGGCTTTGATTAGAAAAAGCGAAGATGCTGGAACTTATCGACATAATACATTGAATGAAGCTCTGGATGAGGTCGCTGCTGATATGGGAATAACAGATACTCTATTTAATCTTGATAACTCTAGTCAAATACTATTTGCTGATGAAGTAGTTTTAATCGAGGGTAAAACTGAAAGGAAGCTTGTTCCTAAAATATTCGAATCACACTATGACCTGAGTGAATTTCAAACGAAAGTTGGATTTATAGATATCGGTGGTGCCCCTGCTGTAGGAAATGCAACTACTATCTTAGAAAATATGGGTATTAATCCTAAGGTTTTAGTTGATTTGGACTATTGCTTCAATTCTAGTGTGGATCATGGTTACATTGAGGATGAAAATGACATTTACCAAGAAGGAATTGAAATAATTAGGAATAAGGTAGAAGAATTTGGCATTGATATACCTGATGGATGGCCTGATACAGGTAAATTAAGTGCTGAGATATATACAAAAGTTGTAAATAATAGTGAAAGGTTTAGAGAAATAGTTAGGGAGTTGCACAAAATATTGAAGGACCAGAATGTTTGGATATGGCAAGAAGGTCCAATAGAGATTCCCTTAGGCATAGATTCTAAAAAGCCTAAGGCACATGAAGTCTTTATTAACGATTTGTACAAGGATGGTCTTCAAGAAACGGTCGCTGAGTATGATTCTGTTACTGATTTCTTTGATTGGTTATTAAAATGAGTATATAAAGTTTCTAGCTATGTAAATGCTTCAATTAATAAACCTGAAAATCAATGAGGCCCAGAGTCGAAAACTAATTGGCTATTTCGGTCATATAGTGCCACTCATTTCGGGCCATATAGTGCCACTTTCCAACAGCGATATTAGCGGTTAACGGTCATTGGGTCAAGCG
>NZ_JBINJE010000065.1:0-5478 GCF_043951955.1 Halalkalibaculum sp. DA384
AAAAAAAAGAGGAGGCGAGGACCTACGCTTCCGCCTGCTGGCAGTACCATTGGCGCGGCAGGGCTTAACGGCCGTGTTCGGGATGGGAACGGGTGGGGCCCCTGCGCGGTGGCTCACCTCCTGAATGGGTTGATCAATGTGTCAAAACCTGTGGGGTTCGTTGATGTAGTGGGAAGCGGGCAAGGTCGAGGTCAGCCCCGGCCCGTGGTGGGGGCCGATGCAAGCCATATAAGCAAAGCCGGTGGTCTGATTAGTACGGCTCGGCTGAGGGTGTTACCACCCGTACACCTGCCGCCTATCGAGCTGGTCGTCTTCCAGCAGACTCTTGGGGAACCCTTATCTTGGAGCGTGCTTCGCGCTTAGATGCTTTCAGCGGCTTATCACTTCCGCACATAGCTACCCAGCGGTGCCCCGGGCGGGACAACTGGTGCACCAGCGGTGCGTCCACTCCGGTCCTCTCGTACTAGGAGCAGCTCTCCTTAAGGTTCCTGCGCCCACAGCAGATAGGGACCGAACTGTCTCACGACGTTCTGAACCCAGCTCGCGTACCGCTTTAATTGGCGAACAGCCAAACCCTTGGGACCTTCTCCAGCCCCAGGATGCGATGAGCCGACATCGAGGTGCCAAACCTCCCCGTCGATGTGAACTCTTGGGGGAGATAAGCCTGTTATCCCCGGAGTACCTTTTATCCTTTGAGCGACGACCCTTCCATACGGAATCGCCGGATCACTAAACCCTGCTTTCGCAGCTGCTCGAGCTGTATCTCTTGCAGTCAAGCACCCTTATGCTTTTACACTCTACACGCGATTGCCGACCGCGTTGAGGGTACCTTTGGGAGCCTCCGTTACACTTTAGGAGGCGACCGCCCCAGTCAAACTACCCACCATACACTGTTCCCCCGGTGGGGGGTTAGAATTCACCTGCCGGAAGGGTGGTATTTCACGGGTGGCTCCACCCCGGCTGGCGCCGGGGCTTCAGGGCCTCCCACCTATCCTGCACATCCGGCCGGTAAAGCCAATGTAAAGTTGTAGTAAAGGTTCACGGGGTCTTTCCGTCCCGCTGCGGGTAATCGGCGTCATCACCGATACCACAATTTCACCGAGCTCGTGGCCGAGACAGTGCCCAATTCGTTGCACCATTCGTGCAGGTCGGAACTTACCCGACAAGGAATTTCGCTACCTTAGGACCGTTATAGTTACGGCCGCCGTTTACTGGGGCTTCAGTCGCCCGCTTCACCGCCAAAGGCGATTAACAGGCTTCCTTAACCTTCCAGCACCGGGCAGGTGTCAGCCCCTATACGTCGGCTTGCGCCTTGGCAGAGGCCTGTGTTTTTGTTAAACAGTCGATTGGGCCTGGTCACTGCGCCCCGCAACCCCCGAAAGGGCCGCAGGGGATCCTTCTCCCGAAGTTACGGATCTAATTTGCCGAGTTCCTTAGCCACGATTGCCTCGAGCACCTGAGGATTCTCTCCTCACCTACCTGTGTCGGTTTTGGTACGAGCACCAAAGAGCAGTCTACGACGCTTTTCTTGGCAGCGGGATTACCCACACTGTCGGTTTGCCCGCAGGCTCCCCGTACTGTCGGAGTTCGGCCTCGGGCCGGCGGATTTGCCTGCCGGCCAGCCTACATCCTTCAACCTGTCATTCCGTCGACAGGCGGTGGTGTCACTTCTGCGTCACGCCTTAGCCTGTGACCCTTCGGTGGTACCGGAATATTGTACCGGTTTTCCATCGGCTTCGCCCTTCGGCTACGCCTTAGGTCTCGACTAACCCTGATCCGATGAGCGTTGATCAGGAACCCGTAGGTTTACGGTGGAAGGGTTCTTCACCCTTCTTATCGTTACTCATGCCTACAGTTTCGCTTCCAGATCCTCCACGCGGCCTCACAGCCGGGCTTCGACGGGGCTGGAATGCTCCCCTACCGCTGTATCCAACAGGATACAACCCACGATTTCGGCACCAGACTTGATGCCCGCAAATTATCGACGCCGGGCCGCTCGACTAGTGAGCTATTACGCACTCTTTCAAGGAATGGCTGCTTCTAAGCCAACCTCCTAGTTGTCTGGGCAACCCAACTTTCTTTCTGCAACTTAGTCTGGATTTAGGGGCCTTAATCGGTGGTCTGGGTTCTTTCCCTCTTGCGACCGGACGTTATCGCTCGGCCGCTGACTACCTGGCAACAGGTGCCGGCATTCGGAGTTTGTCTAGGTTTGGTAGGCGGTGAAGCCCCCTAGCCTAATCAGTGCTCTACCTCCGACACCTTCCACGCCAGATGCTATACCTAAATATATTTCGGGGAGAACGAGCTATTGCCGGGTTTGATTGGCCTTTCACCCCTATCCACAACTCATCCGATGGCTTTTCAACGCCAGGCGGTTCGGGCCTCCACGGTGTGTTACCACCGCTTCACCCTGGTCATGGATAGCTCACCCGGTTTCGCGTCTGCCCCGACCTACTTCGACGCCCTGTTCGGACTCGCTTTCGCTTCGGCTTCCCTGCTGAGCAGGTTAACCTCGCAGGTCAGGAGCAACTCGTAGGCTCATTATGCAAAAGGCACGCCGTCAGCCTCAACGAGGCCTCCGACCGCTTGTAAGCGCACGGGTTCAGGTACTGTTTCACTCGCCTTCTCGGCGTTCTTTTCACCTTTCCCTCACGGTACTGGTCCACTATCGGTCATCGTCAGTATTTAGCCTTGGCGGATGGTGCCGCCGGATTCAGACAGGATTTCTCCGGTCCCGTCCTACTCAGGGGATCCCACCGGCATGGTTGCGGTACTCCTACGGGGCTTTCACCCTCTGTGGCGCGCCTTTCCAGTGCGCTTCGAATTTGGCTCGCATGCCTTCTGTGGGCCCTGCAACCCCCACCTCCCGTAGGAGATGGGTTTGGGCTGTTCCCCGTTCGCTCGCCACTACTTGGGGAATCACTGACTTGTTTTCTGCTCCTGGGGGTACTAAGATGTTTCAATTCCCCCCGTTGGCCCTCCCATACGGGAGTATCCCGACCAAGTCGGGATGGGTTGCCCCATTCGGATACCTGCGGATCCCAGCTTGTGTGCAGCTCCCCGCAGCTTTTCGCAGCTTGTCACGTCCTTCATCGCCTGACGATGCCTAGGCATCCACCGTGCGCCCTTGTCTTGCTTTCGCTTATACGGCTTGCATCCGCCTCCAATCAATCGGACCGGAGCCGGTGCAACCCACACAATGAACTCATCAATGCTGCTGTCGCGGCCGAAGCCGGACAGCGGGCAATCTATATGTTATGTGATTGTGATATGTCGTTCGGCCTGCCCGAGGGCAGACCGATGACGCTCGATCTTACCTTTGCTTCCCACTATATCAAAGAACGCGCAGAGCGACGGGCTGTGGGCGGGGCAGCTCCTCGCCTTTAACAGCTACAAAGCCTTCCCGCAATGCCCCCCGTCCTGCAATAATAAAAGAACACTCCCCGGCCGAAGCCGGGCGGTTCAATTACCACCTTACCCGTAGCCAAACCGACTACCGGCCAGGTGCTAACTGCACCGCTGCTCACCCCTGGTGGAGCTAGTCGGATTCGAACCGACGACCCTCTGCTTGCAAAGCAGATGCTCTAGCCAACTGAGCTATAGCCCCCACTGCGGCCCCTCGGCCATAAGTGGGCTTGGCAGGAGTTGAACCTGCGACCTCACGCTTATCAGGCGTGCGCTCTAACCACCTGAGCTACAAGCCCAAGTGCGACCCCGGCCGGGACCGCGCCCTGCCGGCGGCCAGCGCCGCCTGGCTCGCTCCCGTAACAGACAGACAGATAATCGCACAGGCGACCCCGGCCAGGAGGGGACTCTCCGTAGAAAGGAGGTGATCCAGCCGCACCTTCCGGTACGGCTACCTTGTTACGACTTAGCGCCAGTCACAGGGCTTACCCTGAAGACCTGCCTCCCGAAGGTTGGCCCGGCCTCGTCAGGTACTCCCTGCTTCCATCGCTTGACGGGCGGTGTGTACAAGGCCCGGGAACGTATTCACCGCGCCATTGCTGATACGCGATTACTAGCGATTCCGGCTTCATGGAGTCGAGTTTCAGACTCCAATCCGAACTGGGAACGGTGTTGGGGATCTGCTGACCCTCGCGGGCTCGCCTCCCATTGGACCGTCCATTGTAGCACGTGTGCAGCCCCAGACGTAAGGGCCATGATGACTTGACGTCGTCCCCACCTTCCTCACTACTTGCGTAGGCAGTCCGGCTAGAGTCCCCACCATTACGTGCTGGTAACTAACCGTAGGGGTTGCGCTCGTTGCGGGACTTAACCCAACACCTCACGGCACGAGCTGACGACAGCCATGCAGCACCTTCCAGCCTGCCCCGAAGGGAGACTCCTTTTCAGGAGCTGTCAGGCTGGATTTAGCCTGGGTAAGGTTCTTCGCGTTGCATCGAATTAAGCCACATGCTCCACCGCTTGTGCGGGCCCCCGTCAATTCCTTTGAGTTTCATCCTTGCGGACGTACTCCCCAGGTGGTGTGCTTATTGCGTTAGCTGCGACACCGACCCCGAAGGGCCAACATCTAGCACACATCGTTTACAGCGTGGACTACCAGGGTATCTAATCCTGTTCGCTCCCCACGCTCTCGTGCCTCAGCGTCAGTACCAGACCAGTCGGCCGCCTTCGCCACTGGTGTTCTTCGTGATATCTATGCATTTCACCGCTACACCACGAATTCCACCGACCTCTTCTGGACTCAAGATCAGCAGTATCGAAGGCCATTTTACCGTTAAGCGGCAAGATTTCACCCTCGACTTACTGACCCGCCTGCGCACCCTTTACACCCAATGATTCCGGACAACGCTTGCACCCTCCGTATTACCGCGGCTGCTGGCACGGAGTTAGCCGGTGCTTATTCACCAGGTACCGTCAGCCGGGGTCGAAACCCCGGGGTTCTTCCCTGGTAAAAGCTGTTTACAACCCATAGGGCCGTCTTCCAGCACGCGGCGTGGCTGCGTCAGAGTTTCCTCCATTGCGCAAGATTCCTCACTGCTGCCTCCCGTAGGAGTCTGGGCCGTGTCTCAGTCCCAGTGTGGGGGATCATCCTCTCAGACCCCCTAGCCATCATCGCCTTGGTGGGCTCTTACCCCACCAACTAGCTAATGGCACGCAGGCCCATCTGAAGGTGGCCAAAGCCTTTAACAACTGTTCCCATGCGGGACCGCTGCATCATCGGGTATTAGCGCGCCTTTCGGCGCGTTATCCCCGTCCTTCAGGCAGGTTGCCTACGCGTTACTCACCCATCCGCCGGTCTCCCCAGTCTCCGAAGAGACTGGTTCTCCCACGACTTGCATGTGTTAGGCCCGCCGCCAGCGTTCGTCCTGAGCCAGGATCAAACTCTCCATGGTATAATAATACACCTAATAACATCGAGCTTGCCTCCCGGCCGTCTTTACTTCGTCATCTGCTTCGCAGAATGACGGGTCGCACTATGCGATTATCTGTCTGTCTCATTACGGAAAAGAACAA
>NZ_JBINJE010000066.1:0-5289 GCF_043951955.1 Halalkalibaculum sp. DA384
TCCAGGGTGGCGGCCAGCTTCTGCGGGTCGGCCAGCTCCCCCATCCAGTAGGCGATCGGCTCGATCCCGTCAAACCCCGCCCGGGCCGTCACCTCGATCATATGGCCCAGTTCACCTTCGTGCGCCTCCCCGTTGCCATCCATAAACCACGTGTACACTTCCGCTCCAAATCGAAATGGTAGGTCTGTCATAAGTATGTTGTTTTAAGTGTTAGAAAAATTAAACTGAAATTGATTTCAAAAATCAGATCGTTTCACGATACATAAACGGATTCTTACAGGTCTTGCAAGAACCTGGAATGAAGAGTTTTTTCGCAATGTTAAAGCCCATGTTTTTCCCGCATCGATTGTATAAATTTGAATCCTACCTCGGCCATATGCCAGGGCTCGTTATATTCGCGCCATACGTTAATAGCGTTGGCAAAATTTGGGTCATTGCGCGTAAACGCTTCAATAGTCAACCACCCCTCGTAACCGATGTCAGCCAGTGTAGCAAACGCATCATCCCACGGTACATGACCGGATCCCGGCGTCCCCCGATCATTTTCACTAATATGAACATGTCCCAGTATGGGCGCAACACTCGTTATTGCATCACCAAGTTTCTTCTCTTCGATATTGGCATGATGGGTATCGAAATGGACGGTCACGTTGGGATGGTCTACCTCCCGGACCAACCCGCCCACCTGCTGCATGGTATTGCACAGGTAACACTCAAATCGGTTGATTGCCTCCAGGGCCAGGGTAATATCTGCCGTTGCTGCATATTCTCCCGCCTCACGCAACACCTCCGCACTGCGTGCATATTCCTCTGCAGTAGGTGGATTCCTGGTAAAATGAGCAAAGGCCGAGTGGAAGGGTCCACATATGAGCTCAGCGTTAAGATCAACGGCCCGGTCCACGGCCCATTTCATGCGGTCCAGGGCTTTTTGCCTGACTTCGGCAGACTCGTCTATTGGATTTTCATCAGGTCCCACTGCCAACACACAGGTCGACTTCAGATCCATATTTTGAAATTCCTGTCCAAATTTTTTATAGATTGCCGTATCACGAGAATCCATGGGGCATTCGATGCCGTCGTAGCCGATCTTCCTTAATCGTTCTACCAGCGGAAGCTGATCCTCCGAAATTACGGCCGACCATGCCAACAGATTAAAACCAACGTTTGTCATACTATCTCCATTTTGTGAATTACTATTTACACAGGCCGGCAGTGCCGTCGAGATAAAGGGCAAGGCACTGAGCGAGCCTAATTGCTTTAAAAATTCTTTTCGATTTGCGGGCATGGTAATCGGAACTAATTACTGTTTAACTTCCCTGTGTTAATATTATCACACATGTTGATTTATCTTCAGTTTTCCCATTTAAATACTGCAGGTTCGCTCAGCATAGCCCCACGAGTATGGCTTACGATTTCCTCCTTTTCCAAGACTCTGCCGTAAGCTACAACATGATCTATCTCTCCGACAAAGTTATAGCCATTGTAGCCATTTCCACTTAATCCCGCTCCTATATTAAATGTTTGACCGGCCTTGTTGGGACTTAACTGGCTGTCTGTTTTAATTTCAAGATTACCATTGATATATACGAGGGGTTGCTTATCCTGGATAACAAATGCCAGGTAATACCACTGGTCTTTCTCAATATTTTTCTCGACCATCATTTCCTGGCCAGAATCAGTAAACATCAGGTTTGAATTTCGGATATATAACGTTTTGTCTCCTACCCACGCCTTCTCTTCAAACGGATTTCCACTGAGGTCGGTTTGAGAGAAGATTGTTCCCCCGCCCGTTGACTTAAACTTCACCAAGATCGTCTTATCGCCCGTTCCAACAGGTAAATTGTCAGAGGAATGTATTGGATCGGAGGCCAGTTTGCCCAGATTGGGTTTGCTGCCATTATCCTCGGGGAGATCACCTAATTCTTTTTGGAGCCTTGTTAATTCAGTTTTAAGCTGGCCGGTTACCTGATTATAATCGGGATCACCGTACAGATTCTTCATCTCTTTGGGATCCTCCTTTATATCGTAGAGTTCCCACTGATCTATGCGGTTATAGTAGATAAGTTTATGGTCGTAGGTCCGCACCCCATAATGTGGTTCGGTATCAAAATGGGAAAAATAGTATCGGTAATACATCGAATTTCGCCAGTCAGACGGTTGATTTCCCCTCAAAAGGGACAGAAAACTTCGGCCCTGCATTTCCGGGTGTGGTTCCAACCCGGCGACATCCAGTATGGTGGGGGCGTAATCCACATTCAGGACCATTCCATCACTTACCGATCTCTTTTCTACCTCCTGTGGCCAACGAACGAGCAGCGGCATCCCCAGGGCTTCCTCATACATGAAGCGTTTGTCATAGAGCCCGTGCTCTCCAAGGAAAAATCCCTGGTCGCCGGTGTACATAATGATCGTATTTTGGGCCAAACCTGATTCATCGAGATAATACAGCAGTCGCCCCATATTATCATCTACGCCCTTAACCGAACGGAGGTACTTCTTCATGTACATTTGATATATTTTTCTCGTCTTGGCATCGCCTTCCAGGCCTTCCGTTTCTCTTTTCAGCTGGGCAGGGTCGCTCCAGTTCAGGGCGATATCATCCAGGTGCTGCGTAGTTTGCTTCAGGGCATCACTCCGACCATCGTAATTGTCCAGCAAATTCGATGGCTCGGGGATCTCGACGTCGGCCAGATAACCATCGTAGCGTTCAGCATAATCCCACGGATCGTGGGGAGCCTTGAAATTGGCAAACAGCATAAAGGGCTTGTCACCAGATCGCTTATTCTTTAAATAGTCCAGCGTTTGATCCGTAATAACATCAGAAGAGTGGCCCTCAAACTGGGTTCTTTGGCCATGTTTGACCCATCCACTGGGATGCTCATCACCTTTTTGAATAAACTCGGGATCAAAGTAATTTCCCTGTCCAGGAAGCACAGAAAAATAATCGAATCCCACCGGATTGGAATGCAGATGATATTTCCCGATATGGGCTGTCTCATACCCGGCTCGCTGCATCATTTTTGGCAGGGTGGGCTGGCTGTGATCAAGTGCGGTAAATTTATACACGCCATTTTTATGGGAATATTTTCCAGTTAATAACACGGCCCGGCTGGGGGTACAGATGGAGTTGGTGACAAACGCATTATTGAAGATCATTCCCTCATCAGCAAGGCGGTCAATGTTGGGTGTGGGCGCGATATCAGCCAGCATGCCACCGTAGGCACTGATGGCCTGTGATGTGTGGTCATCTGACATGATGAAAATAATATTTGGCCTCGAGTCATTTTGACCGCTTGAGCTACCATCTTGATTACCGGCACAGGAAATCGATAGCCATAGAATGATACAACCAACAATAAGATTCTTAATCATCTTTATAATCCCGTTAAATTAATCCGAACAATCTTAGAGGCAACCTATTTTCATATCCAAATTCCGTTCGGAGCCTTGCCCGGATTTCAAAAAATACTGGCTGTTTTTACGTCTTATTCAGCCAGCGAACGGTGTTTTCCAGTATTTTTAGCGTTCGCTCTTCTTTGAATACCGGGTACGTTTCATGCCCGGGTCGGAAGTAAAAAAATCGACCCTCACCGAGCTGCCATATCATGCCGCTCCGAAACCATTCGCCGGTAGACCAGCGCTCTTCAAACACAACCTCGTCAGGCTCCGGCACATGAAATGGCTCGTCATACATCTCGGCTTGAGGAACCTCAAAGCTTTCCGACAATCCATGTGCGATGGGATGATTAGACCGAATAAACCGACCATAACTTGGTTTCCCATCATCCCGGTATGCCGGGAAACAACAGTATGGAAGGTGTACATTGATCCTTTCCCTTCCATCCGGGTACTTGCGAACCTGGGTATAGGGAGTGATCCTGGTATCATATTCAGGGGTGGTAAATCGATCCGGTGGTGAGATGTAGTTTATCTCATGACCCGGGAACTCTTCTTCCGCTCTTTTTTGCGTTACCCGGTTCATCGCCTCCATAAACGGGGTGGACCAGTGGGCTGAATGGAGCGTGATCATCGATAGCGTTCCTTTCTCAATCCTATCAATAATTTTGCGGCCCGTTTTCCACTCAATTTCATCCTGGCGGATATGCCCCCACCATATTAGTATGTCAGCCCCATCCATAATTGTATCAGTCAGTCCCTGCCCGGGATCGTCCAATCCCACAGACTGAATATTCAACCCGGGTTGATTTCGCAAATACCCAGCGATCTCGTTCCCCATGAAGTTTTCATACACCTTTTTCTGCTCAGGCTGTCGCTCATCCCAAACGACGACATTGATGTCCTCAGTCTGACTGACAGAATTGAATATAGTAGTGGAGGAAACCAGGCTCATGCCGGAAAGTGACAGCAATGCCTGTTTTATAAATTGTCGTCGTTTATACGGCATAATATGACCTTACCCGGAATCCCTTTTTATTTAAAATCCTGTCGAAAGATTCCTTATTCAAAATCAGAAGGTGTTAATCCACGTTGATGATCACCAAACCCGTCTTCCCATCCTTTCTCGGTGCTTTTAAACGAGTAGTGCGCGTACGGACTGTCAGGATTGCGCTCATACTGGAAGGCGTGTGTCGCCGTTCGCATGCCGACAATCGGCTTGCCCGCATTGACGTAATCAACGATATGCTTCATCTGCTCGTCGGACAGCTCACGGAAGCGTGTAAAAATCACCATCAGATCTGCGTTTTGCAGGTTGTGCAGTCCCGGAATGTTGGTCTGCAGCTCCGGGTCAATCTCGCCGGTTTCCGGATCTATGGCAAACAGAACTGTGGCTTTAAAGCCGTGGCGTTTGGCCAGGATTTTCCCCAGCATCGGCAGGGCTTCCTCGGAGCGGTACTCCTCATCTCCGCTGACCAGCACAATGTGTTTGCCATTGCCCGGACCATCGGCAGGCTGGTAGGTAATCCACTGCTCGCCCTCCTGGGCCAAGAGCGATTCCGGAGGTGCTAATAGTAGCCCCAAAAGGAGACAGACCGCCAGTTGAATAAGTTTTTTAGAGGAAAATTTCATAGTAAATCCTGATTTCATTACGATTCCGTGAAGTACCAGCTAATTTTGTGATACTTTTCTACCCGGTACCTTGTGGATGGTGAGGTACATGGTATCCTTGTACCGTTTGCCATTTTCTGACTCGAGCGTTAGCTGGATGCGCATTTGATCGACCGGCTGCAAGTCCTGATCCGAGATTTGAATCAGAATCGTTTTGCCATCCTCAGACAACTCTGCGCCTTGTACGGGAACATCATCCTGGCCGGTTTGCTCTGGATTTTT
>NZ_JBINJE010000067.1:0-5176 GCF_043951955.1 Halalkalibaculum sp. DA384
GGCTGGCCCGAATACTGGCAGTACATGAAGCCGATGCACTACGCCACCCACGTGGTGAGCCCGGTGCTGGGGCTGACCGACGCCGATGCGGAGTATGTCTCCTGCTTTGGCTCCGGGAAGATCAGCGATGAGCTGATCGCCAAGTCCGGCTCCCCGTTTGCGGTCGAGACCTGCCACATCAAGCTGAAAGATTCAGATATCTCAGCTCATATCTACCGCAGCCTGTTTGACACGGCCCGGCAATACCGCGAAAGCTTCGATGCCTACGGCTCGAAAAAGTCCTTCGAATGGCCGCTGATTGAAGGCGAAGATCCCGTGATCCACACGGCCAAGAAGCCCGAGCCGGAGATCCCCGAGCGGGTGCAGGTGCCCGACTACGGCCACCGGCTGCCAGAGGAGATCCAGGAGTTCACCCAGGAGGGGGTCTATGACGCCGACGAGCACGCCCACCTGTCGTTCATCCAGGGCGGCGGCCACGGCGGATCCCACCCGCACCTGGCCCACGAGTTTGTGGACTCGATTGCCAACGACCGCGAGCCCTACCCGAACGCACGTCAATCCGCCAACTGGACCTGCGTGGGCCTGCTGGCGCATGAGTCGGCGATGAACGGGGGCGAAATTAAACACCTGCCGGAGTTTACTTTTTCATAAAATATTTGGAAATACGTGAATAAATAATAGTAGTTTTTTTTGGAATAGAGTATTGTGAATCGTTGAGTATTGGAATATATAACGTTTAGTTTTATCAATTTGAATTCGAAATATGTTTGTGTCTTTACAGGTCGATTTACAATTATAGATAGATTTATAGCCACTGAGCAGCTCAGTTTAAGTAGAATCAATTAAAAGCATTATGGTTAAATATAGATTTTTAATAATAGTTGGTATGTTTTTTGTTTTTTTGGTCAGGGGATTGATACAGGGACAATTCATTGAAGGAACACTGATTATGCAACCCATTTATGTCTACGATTCACCACATGAAAAAAATAATAGTGATTTGTCTTGGCAGGAAGAGAATGGGTACCGCTGGGCAGAGCTTCAGGCCAACTTTTTTGGAGATACGGGCTTCAGAAAACTTTCATCTTATAGAACGAATGTTAATTTTCGAAATGAAGTCAGAGAAAAACTTATTGAAAAAAATCGCTTTTACCTAAATGGTTCTGGAGTAGCCGTTGGGGACATTGATGGAGACGGGCTGAGCGACCTGTACTTTGCCAGACTCGACGGACCCAACAAGCTTTATAAAAATTTAGGTAATTTTAAGTTCAAAGATATTACAGACAAGGCAGGGGTAGGTCATGAAGAATATAATTCTACCGGAGTTGCTTTTGTTGATGTAAATGGTAATGGTCATCTTGATTTATTGATAACTTCCTTGACAGACGGTAACTCTCTTTATCTTAACAACGGAAAGGGGAGCTTTGAACTGAAAGAAGATAGTGGGCTTGGAGAAAGTAAAGGGTCTCATTCCATGGCATTCGCAGACATCAATGGTAATGGACTGCTAGATATGTATATTACGAATTATCGGCTTAGATCAGTTCGAGATCTATATAGACCCAAAGAACACGCAAAGGAAAAGACTGTGGAAAAAGATGAGAATGGCAGATTAAGCGTCTTACCGGAATTCAAGAAATTTTATGAGATTATTGAAGTTGACGGAAGAGAAATGCGGCAGGAAGCAGGTGCATATGATTATTTATATATCAACAAAGGAAATGGTCAATATAAAAAAGCAGACCTAAAAGAGCATTTTCCTGTAAACGATGAGCAGAAGGCAGGACTATTTAGAGATTGGGGGCTTTCAGCGACTTTTAGAGATATTACTGGTAACGGGATTCCAGATCTATATGTAGCTAATGACTTCTGGACTCCAGACCGGCTTTGGTTCAATTCGGGAAATGGAATATTTGAGGCTGCATCCCCTGAAGCTATCCGTAATCAGAGTTACTCCTCAATGGGGTTGGATTTTACAGATTTAAACAAAGACGGAAACCTCGATTTTGTGGTTACTGAAATGCTCAGTAGTAAGCATGAACGACGACTACAACAGTATTCAGATTTTCTGGGTGAATATCAGGGGAGTACTCATCATAATCGTAATTCGGTTTTTTTGAACCGAGGGGATACAACATTTGCTCAGATAGCATACTATAGTGGTTTAGAGGCCACCGAATGGTCTTGGGCAACCACCTTTATGGATATAGATCTTGATGGTTACGAAGATCTTATCGTAGCCACTGGTTTTTTCTGGGATTATCTTGACATGGATACTCAGTATAAGATAGCAGAACGGTATGAAGAGTTAGGTGATAAAATTTTAGATAGACAAAGTGAGTTGCTTCAATACCCGACGTTGGCACTTAATAACAAGATGTTTAGAAACAATGGTGACTTGACCTTTTCTGATAAAAGTCTGGAGTGGGGATTTGATACAGAAGACATATCAATAGGAATGGCTATTGGCGATTTGAATAATGACGGTATGTTGGATTTGATTTTCAATCGTTTTAACGATGAAGCAGCAATTTATGAAAACACCACAAATCGATCCAGAATCGCAGTACGCCTTAATGGAGAAAGTCCGAATACAATGGGAATTGGAGCAAAGGTTGAATTAAAAGGTGGACCAGTTGAACAATCTAAGGAAATGATAGCGGGGGGGAACTATCTTTCTTCTTCGCAACAACAAATTGTATTTGCAGCAGATGAAACTAATAATGAACATACCATTTTGGTCACTTGGAGAGATGGCACTCAAAGTCGTATAGAAAATGTCAAGGCCAATCGAATATATGAGATTGATGAGTCCGCCTCCGCTGAGGAATTTGAAGATAATCCAAATGGGCAGAACCATAAAACTAAACTTTTTGATGATGTTTCAAACAGCATAGACCATATTCACGACGAAAGCAATTATTATGATTTTCATATTCAGCCATTATTACCTAAAGAGTTAAGCAGGAGGGGACCTGGGGTGGGATGGTTTGACTATAACAACAACGGTTTAGACGATCTGTTTATATCATCTGGCAAAGGAGGGAAACTTGCCGTATATGAAAATTTGGGTAACGGGAATTTTCAATCTGTTATATTGGATGAATTGCAAAACAAAGCACCCGGAGATCAGACTGCCTTACTTGGATGGAGGGAAAATAATCGTTTTAGACTAGTGGTAGGTAGTTCAAATTTTGAGCAGGAAGATCCGAGCGTTCCATCCGCATATATCTATAATATTCAAACAGATGGGACTGTCAATCGGAAAAATATTCCTGGCGTATTATCTACTACAGGGCCTATGGCAGCAGCTGATTATAATGGAAATGGATTCGTTGATTTGTTCATTGGGGGTCATTTTTTGCCAGGAGGGTACCCGAGGGATGCTTCGTCTCGTCTTTTTTTAAATAAAAATGGAGAATTCGTTTTAGACCAGCAAAACTCGAAAATACTTTCTGATATAGGATTGGTAAGCGGTGCCGTGTTTGCAGATTTTACACAAAACGGTCAGCAAGATCTTTTGGTTAGTACTGAATGGGGAGCTATGAAGCTTTTTGAAAACCGGAATGGTCAATTTAATGATATAACCGAAGATATGGGACTCGATCAATGGAAAGGCTGGTGGAATGGTGTAGCCGCAGGAGATTTTACCAATAACGGATTGATTGACTTTGTAGCTACAAATTTAGGATTGAACAGTCCTTATCAAATCAATTCGGAATATCCCCTTAGGCTATACTATGGCGATTTCGATCTAAATAGAACTCTAGATATTGTAGATGCATATTATCATGAGGAAATGGAGGCTTATGTACCCCGCCGAAAACTATTAGATTTTGAATCGGTATCTTCTGTTTTACGAAATGTGAGAAGTCATAAAGAATTTTCCAACTCATCAGTAGAAGAACTCTTAAATTCGGAATTTATTGAAGTGTTACACAAAGAAATTAATACTCTTGAACATACGGTTTTCTTAAATACAGGGGATGGATTTGAAGTACAACCTCTGCCTGCCCAAGCACAGTTTTCCTTCGGTTATGATGTTGGAGTAGCAGATTTTGATAATGACGGGAATGAAGATCTGTTTATGAGTCAAAACTCATCTGTATTTCCTCTTAAAATTACTAGGCAGAGTGCTGGTAGAGGACTTTTAATGAAAGGGAATGGTGAAGGAGAATTCGAAGCTGTCTCCGGGAGTGAAAGCGGGGTTAAAATTCATGGAGAACAGCGCGGAGCTGCGTTGGCAGATTTCGACAGGAATGGAAAGGTAGATTTAGTTGTAACACAAAATAACGGACAGACAAAGCTTTTTAAAAATAGAACTAAGAAACCTGGAATAAGGATTCAGTTATTGGGTCCGGATAACAATAGATCGGCGATTGGATCGAGTATGCGACTTATTTATAAAGATGGGACTAAAGGACCTCGCCGAATTATTCAAGCTGGATCAGGTTACTGGTCTCAAAATAGCACAACCCAAGTAGTTGGAAAAGAAAGAGTACCTATTTCAGTAGAAATAACTTGGTTCGATGGTTCTGAAGAGGTTATTAATATTGAGAGGGGAGTATTTGATTATGAAATTGAGTACAATCAATAAATTTGTATACTCGAATACCTTACATATCAGGCTCCTAGAAATCTTTCAAGATTCCCACGTCTAAAGTAGCAGTTTTTGCGACTAAAAAATCGAATAGATTGATGTTATGATGGCAAATTTACAATTAGTGGATTGCGATACTTCGTATTTCCTGCTTCCATCGGTTGTCCGAAGGGCTCCCCGTGATCACTTGGCTCGGTTTGTCATCGATATTGTTGAGGATTTGGATATAACCTCCTTGGAGGATAGCAAGGTGAATGATGGCTCGGATACATACAACTCTGGCAACAATTGGTGGAGCAGCGAGGTGGAAGAGTAAAAATAAGTGATTATGACCTGTCAAAAATACACGCTTCTGCTAGCTTAGGCAGGACGATTGGTGCAGCTGGTGGCCATGGCCGATGCGTTCCGCGATCGGCTGGACGACAGCCTGAGCACCCTCGGGAAGGTGTTTTCCGATCAGCCGGAAAAGCTGAACGTGCCCGAAGAGCACAAGTTTGTGGGTTTTGACGCCTACAAAAATGCCATTGAGCTGGCCGATGTGGTGATCCTGGCCACACCTCCCGGATTCCGCCCGAT
>NZ_JBINJE010000068.1:0-4524 GCF_043951955.1 Halalkalibaculum sp. DA384
GTTGTCCCAGCCCGGACCGCCCGTCGCCTGGTACAGATCCACCAGCGCCTGGCGATCCCCCGATACACTGTCCAACGTCTGGGCAGACAGCAACAACGGAGAAGCCAGCAGCCAGAAAAGCGAGAAGACATAGCCGGTAATTTTCAGTTTAGCCTTTATCATCCATCTGTAATTTGTGTTCAAGCATCGAGTTTTTTTCTCTAATTTAATAAAACTGTCGGAACAGGCATTTATTTGGTATCCCTTTTCTGTAGTTCGATATTAATTTTGATTTATGAAACCTTCTTATGACTGACCTCATGCAGACTTACAGAGGGCTTTGCAAAATCCTCAATTCCTCGTTCAGAAGGAGTTGTACTCCCGTTAAAAAATCAATCAAGTACAACTACCTTACAAAATAGCAGGTTCTGCAAAGATCCCTTACATACAGTCTCTATGGCGCCGGTAGCCAACCACAAAAAAGGGATTCAAAGTCGCCTTTGAATCCCTTTCGCAAGTTAATCATCAGCCAGGGTTCACATCAGTTTCCGTTCAGTTCGAATCCATTCACCACGGCATGCGCAATGAAATAGACATTGCCGCTTAATCCGGATATTTCATACGTGGTTTCAGTTGCGAAATTGTGATTCTGCTGGTTGCCGTACTGACCGGGCGCAACGGTATAGTTTCCACCAGGATTCTGTGGATATGGATCTGTTCCCACATACAGATGCGTCTCGGTCATGGTATACAAAGCGTTAGTAATCGGGGAGATCTCTGTCATCTCATATGTGGCGGTGAACGTTCCATTTATATATTCTACCGTCAACGTTCCCACATGTACCCCCTTGGTTAAATCGCACTGGCCGGCCCCAGCATATATGTCGTATACTGTTTCCTCTGTGCCGGGCGCAATAGGTCCGTTAGTCCATCCCCAGTTGTTGAAGGAGACCCCGGGAATAATCTCTTCATCAAAACATTTTGAAGCGCTGGAATCAACCTCGTTGTTATCAGTCTTTACAGCATAAGCGGTTTCGCTTTTAACCATTATGGTTTGGCCGTCATTCTCGATCAGGTAAACTCCATCTCCCTCTTTTTCATCCCCGTTCCCGTTTTTCAAAAAGTCCCTAATTTTCTTGAGGATCTCTTTAACTTTGTCTACGTCAAATAGGGGTTCACCATCCTTGAATATACGTTCAGAAATGTTGTCGTATTCATGGATTTTATCGACGTCAAACTCAGGACGATCGATAAGCGACCAAATAATAACCTGTATTTCACGGAAGGTAAGGTCGGGATCTTCCTCACGAAGATCATCAAGAATGCTCATAAAATAATTTACATCACTCCAGGCCGGCTTTCCCCTGGTTGAATAGATCTTGGTTCCCTTGTTCAAGCCAAATGATGCATTTTCATTCCACTCCACGCACCATCCCTCCTGCTGAATATTACCATCCAGATTGACACTAAAAAAACTGTCAATATTTTCCCCTCTTTCAAGTTCCATGGTGACATTGTCAGCTCCCGGAACCGGGCTGACCTCATGGACAGACTCGAAACTTTCGACTAGTTCGGTGCTGGTGCTTTGCTCGCATGATGAAAAGATAAATAGTCCTATCGTAACCATACATAGTATGACCAGTGCTCTCTTTTTCTCCATAATTTTACCCTCTTAATAAATATGTTAAGATTTAGAATAGATGTTACAACGCTTTCATATTAGGAATTAGTAATCATATTATGTAATTAATTTTTATTAATTTATCGGTAAATATTTAATAAATACTAATCACTTTATTTTCAGCCCCGGGATAAATTATACGTTAATATTTTCAGGCATTTTTTATAAAATAACCTTTCAAGTCAACGGGTGCCCTATTGTTGGAAAGTTATAATCAGGGGACCATCAAAAAATATTATTAGCTATTTTCCTGCAAGAGGTATTCATTTTTTGAATGATCAAAAAATGAACAAGAAAAAATCACCGCCGGTGGATGGGAATTATGAATGAAGAATTAGAAATGATGAATTTCGAAGGGGAGATCGTATGAACGTGTCAAGCAATTATTCCGATTCCGGAAGAATTGCTGTCTGACGAGGGAGACGGACCATCAACATCCACGCCTGCTGAGGCTGGAGCGGATGCCCCATTCACCGTCTTGATTGTTGAGTTCCTTTTGGATCAAGCCAAAAGGAACACCTCGGCCAGGGAACAGACTTATTTCTTTTTTGGGACTTCTTAATCCTCCGATAGTTACCTGCTACCGTTAAAATCAAGCTACAATTAACGAATTTCCAATAACCAATAACTATTCTCCAGTGGGAATAAAAAAACCGGAGTGCAACTCATTCTGAATCACACTCCGGGCTAAATTGACGGTTATCTGTTTCCTCGAAATTTCGAAAATAACCGGTTTTGAATTCCTATTTTATCAGGGTCATTTTCTTCGTGAACGTTTTACTGCCCACAGAAAGCCGGTATATATATATTCCACTGGTCAATTTAGAGGCATCAAATCGTACGGAATAGGTCCCCTGGCTTTGCACCCGGTTATTGACCAACGTAGCTACTTTTTTCCCGATCAGGTTATAGATCGTTAAATTGACTGCCACTTCCCTGTCTACACTGTACTCGATTTCCGTGGTCGGGTTAAACGGATTTGGATAGTTTTGAGACAGTTTTATGGCCCGGGGCTCTTCAACGGGGTTCGGCTCTATCTTGGGTGCGGGTGAAATATCCAGGACAAATCGCGACTCATCGGACCCTGCAGCAGCATTGAATGTATAGGAATCGCTGTTTCTCAGGTTTATCGTCCTGTTTTGGCGAAGATCCTGCAACACGACCGACCACTCCTGCGGGATATTTACAAGCCGGGGCCACTTCAACGTAATCTCCTGCTGGTTCGGTGAGCTGAATCCCAACTGTATACGGAACTCTCCCGTAAGAGTGTCTGGCAGTACGCTTTTGGAAAATTGCTCCCCTCGTTTCCCCTCAATGCTATAGAGCTGTAATGAACTACTCTGCATAGGGTTTAATGAAGACAGCTTATACGCGTCAAACAGGTCGACTCCAACCTTGCCCCTCTCATTGAATTCGATGATATACCTGTCGCTGCTGGTACTGTCCTGTTCCATCAAAAATAAAATGGATTTTTCCTCCTTGTGATCCGATGCAGACGTATTCACCACCTTGTTAAGATTTCCCTGATTGCTGGCTGATATACTGGCTTTATCCAGGGTAAGTGGTCCCTCTCCTTTATCGAGATAACGCAGCCAAAAAACCTGGAATGGGTCAATAGTATGCCCCCCGCCCTCAGGCAGACTTTGATACTGGGATTGGATATGATCCCAGATATACAGGTTTGCATTGACCTGCGGATTGACCTCTCGGGCCGCTTCCAATATTTTATCAACCAGAATTGGAACTCCATACGGATTTCCCACCAGGTTCCATCCTTCCTGTCCATCGATTATTGTCGAGTTGTCGGAATCCGTCACCGAGATGGGGACCGTTACCGGGCTGCTGTTTTCAGATCCATCTACTCCCAGCACTTTGGGGAAACCCTCCTGTACTCCCTCCTTGCCCGGGTTGTTATCTTCAAAAACCCAGGTTAAATATCCCTTCCCCGGCTCCATTTTGCTTGACATTGAAGAAGGCGTTTCAAATTCCTGGTTTTCTTCATTCCAAACAAAAATGTTGGGATCCTGACTTTCTGCGTTGGAACCGGGTATGCCCTGATTCCATAAAGAGCCCAAAAGATCATCCAGCGTTTTGTTTGCCGCTGGAACTGATACCATGCGCATCCCCTCCGTGCCGGTGAGTTTTAGAGTAAAGTCAAATCCTGAACCTGTTGTAAAACGCCATATTGGACTCCATTCTCCCTCCGCACCATCTTTGACGGCCCGTACTCTCCAATCGTGTGTCGTTTCGGGATCGAGTCCACCGGGAGGAGTATAACTCGTTCCGTTAACCTCGGTTTCGACCACCATCTCCGCGGGATCAATACGGTTCGCATGCAGCACATAATAGTCCGCCCCCTCCACGGGTTTCCATTCAAAAGTGGAAGCTGCCGATATATTACTTCCATCGTCAGCCGGAGACAGCTGTACCGGGGCCGACAAGCCGGGAGAAACGGAAGCTTCAGCGGTAGTAAAACTGCGAGATTCCGACCAGTTACTTTCACCCGCAGTATTTGAAGCCCGTACTCTCCAATAGTAGGTGTTGGAATGATCTAAATCGCTTATTTCCCTGGCACTTTCCTTAAGATCATTCTGATCAATAAATGTGGAACCAAAACTGCCGTCTGTTGCCACCTGCAACTGATATTGATCCGCTCCACTTGATGAGCTCCAATCCAGTGTAAGGGTAGTTGCTTTTCCCTCAGCCGCCTCTTCCGGACTTAGCAGCGACGGTGTTTCGGGGGCAGAAGAAGAATCGCCTTCATCAGTACTCCCGTTGAGGTCCTGTTCGGTGATGGTGATCGGGATGCTTTGGAGGGTCAGCTCGGGCACCTGCGGGTTGGTCACCTCCAGCCGGTAGGTGCC
>NZ_JBINJE010000069.1:0-4336 GCF_043951955.1 Halalkalibaculum sp. DA384
GCTACATCCCCCTGCGCCCCCTTCAAAGGGGGAATGGGTGGCGCCAGTATTCCAACAGGTAGCTTAAAATTAGTTTACGTTTTTTTGATTCATTATACCAGAGTGCTTGGCAAATGATGAAAAATCGTGCAATGGAGTAACCATATGAACTCTGATATCAGAGTGATATTTGGAAACTTCCTGATTTTCAGATCAAGTTAGTTGGCCTCTGAAAGTCAACCGGGAATACTCAACTTTAATTCAAAACAAAATTATTATGACAAAAGTAGGATTTAATTTACTCGCGTGGTCAGCAGTCATTTCGGAAGAGCTTCTTCCCACTGTTGAACGGTTAAAAGAAATTGGATACGACGGTATTGAAATATTCTTGGGAATCGAAGATGAAGCGATGTACAAAAAGTTCGGTAAAGAGGTGGAGGACCTGGGACTTGAACTGAACTGCGTGATGGTATTGGGACCGGATGAAAATCCAATAGATCCCTCTGCCGAGGTTCGCAAAAAAGGGTTGGAGCGTATTAAATGGGCTGTAGACCGTGCTCATGACATGAATGCAGACGTTATCTGCGGTCCGATGCACTCGGCTTTTGCCAATTTTGCGGACAAGGCCCCGGATGAGGATGAGTACAAACGGAGTGCGGAGGTACTGGCAAAAGCGGGCGAATATGCGGCTCAGGCCGACATTCTGCTGACCCCGGAGGCGATAAATCGATTTGAGTGCTACCTGTGCAATACGATGGATCAACTGGTGGGATTGGTCGAGCGGGTGTCACATCCGAATGTCAAAGCTCATTTTGATACCCATCACGCCAATATCGAGGAGAAGACGTTGTCCGGAGCCCTCAAGAAAGTAGCACCTGTGCTGGGACATGTACACATCAGTGAAAACGACCGGGGCACTCCGGGTTCGGGTCACGTACCCTGGGACGAAACCTTTTCTACCCTCGCCGAAATCGGATATGATGGCTGGCTAACCATTGAGGCATTTACCCGTGACGATCCCGATTTTGCCAACTCCATAAACGTATGGCGGGAATACAATAAACCCTGGGATGTAGCTGAACAGGGATATGCCTTTATCAAGGAGATGTCTGAGAAAGTGGGATTGTGAATCCCTCCCCGGATCAGGGCTTTCATCCCCAGGCCCCGCAGTCGGTTTCGATAAACTATTAACGCAATGCTATTGTTAACCCTGAACATGCAGGTTTGCTGAGACGCAGATAACACTGATGCTGCAGATCACCACGAAATAGCAGGTCTAACAGCATTTTTCCAGGTTGTCTGCGTAGATCAGCATGATCGGTATTTATCCGCGTTCGGTCGGGAACAGACTGAACACCCAGGATTTGATGTGACAGTAGGATAACCCAAGATTGAACAATACACTAAAATAACCTGAATTAGACATAATGATCTCAACCAGAATGCCTGTTTGTCTTGAAATGGCAAGAAAACAGTGAGGCTGTCCAAAAAGTCTCGACAGATAGTTGCATTCATTAATAATTTAGGTTTGTGGAAGAAGTGTAAGATCAATCCTCCTGTCCTCCTTCTCCAAGGAGGAACACTTGGGTCACAATCTCAGGATGCAATAAAGGCAATGTGTTGAAGTCCCTCTTGGAGAAGAGGGATTTAGGGAGATTGACCACCAGCTGGTGAAGTAAGCTTTTATATCGAATAGTTTAAAATTCAGTACCAGGGTGAACCTGCGGGTACAACCCTGTTACTTTGTGAAGAATCTCCGGGCACAGCCTACGTTGGAGCCGCACTCTTTAGCCTGGGCTGTGGATTTTATAGTGCACGATCATTCCGGGGGCACATTAAAACAGCGATTTTGGAAGCACTTCTTTAACAAAAATGGGATAAACTGTCATAGAACCGATCTGTTCAAGTGTAACAGCATGTGAAAA
The DNA here is from genome assembly GCF_043951955.1 of Halalkalibaculum sp. DA384. Lineage (NCBI taxonomy): Bacteria > Pseudomonadati > Balneolota > Balneolia > Balneolales > Balneolaceae > Halalkalibaculum > Halalkalibaculum sp. DA384. Next base: position 1,905 of record NZ_JBINJE010000069.1, read on the forward strand.
GGGGATGAAACCACGTATTAGAACGCCGACGTCAGATAGTCGGAGTTTTCAGATATAAGAACTGAGCTGGGAAATTATCCCATCAAAAATTGTTGAAAAGAAATCGATTTTTCCCTAAACCCTAAGTTACCGCCCCGCTCTTGAAAGGACGGGGTTGGAATTTGCAAACTGGTAAAATTTTTTTGTTTAATCCTGAATTTTGTTCCTGATCAAACACGGGGACTGGAAAATAGTCTCCTGTTTTACATTAAGACTTCGCTATCCTCCTTCCTTGTTCATTTTTTGAATGATCAAAATACGAACCTAAAAAGCCGCCGGTAATTGGTTACCAGGAATTAGCTATTGGTTCAAACAAATAACGAATACCTAATTCACTAATAACTAAACCACCCTGCGTACGGGGCTTTTTTATCTTCTCAATATTATGCCAGTATCTTCTGACAAAAAAGATGGTATCTTTTTCTCCTTAAGATGGTATCTTTTTTTGTATAAGATGGTATCTTTTTTCACAGGAGCAATTGCCCCGGATGTTTAGGCCTTTCTCTGTTCCTTTTTTGAGTGATAAAAAAACGTACCTAAAAAATCACCGCAGGAGATTGGTTATTAGGAATTCGTTATTGGTTCAAACAAATAACGAATAACCAGTCCACAAATAACTAAACTGCGCCTGCGCTCTACTTGTCCCGGGCGGCTCATAAATCCAAGACCGGAAGGGATGGGAAATTAGGAGTGTAGATTGAAGAATAATGAATTTCGAAGTGAATGTCGTGCCAATGGGTTATAGCACTACGCTCAAAAGCGGTTAAAGATCCAATGCCGGGATATCTGCTCGAAAAAGAGTAGTTCGGGGAATTGGATCGCTCTTTATTAACAAGGGGTATTGTTTGCCCGTTTCCACAAACAAAGTGTATGAGATTACAAGAACAGCTTAGTATACTGTAAATAATAAAATCTGTTATATGAATTTGATACGTTCATGTGAACCATGATATGAGACTTGACCCATCCATGTAAGTGTCTCGAATAAACAGTATATGAATGATAATATTGAGTTGTAGAGGAAATTTACGAAGTCGTCATCCCGAAGCGAAACCGGCTTGTTGATGCAGGATTAGGTTACAAAGTGATAATGAACGCAAAAGAAGAAGAGGAAAAATCGAGTGGGGATCCCCGGCCGCTGTTGGAGAAACAGTGGGTGAGGCGGGTTCGCGAACAGGGAGACCGATCCGCGTTCAAAAAGATCTTCAGAGCGTATTACAAGCGGCTACACGGTTTTGCCCGCAGCTACGTGGGAAGCGTTGAGGAGGCGGAGGATATCGTTCAGGAAGTATTTCTGAATATCTGGGCTCAGCGGGAAAGCTGGGATCCCCCGGGAACCGTTAAAAGTTACCTTTTTACGGCCGTAAAAAACAAGGCGTTAAACGTTATTCGCCATCAGCGGGTTATTGATGAGACCGAGGATGAGGTAGCCCAAAGATTCGAAGAGCTAAAGGAGACGGACGATAGTAAAAGTGATGCGGAGATAAGAAAACTGCGACAGGATATTGAAGAGGGGATCAACCAGCTACCTCCACGTTGTCGACAAATCTTTCTGCTAAACCGAAGAAGTGGACTGACGTATGCGGAGATTGCCGAGGTCCTGGATCTTTCCATAGGGACGGTAAACACGCAGATGGGCCGCGCCCTGAAGCGACTGAGGGACTACCTGTCAGACTATTTTACGATTGCAGTGGCATGGGAACTGTCGGATTTGGTTACGAAGGCATTCTTTATTCAGATACTTATTTTTTTATTAATTGCGTAGTTGCAAGGATGCTGCGACGGTTTTTGGGGATTCATTTTGTTCATATGAACACTTCTGGTATGGCAGTAAGTAGCTGGAACCCTGAGGTCATATTATTATAGGCATCCTCAGATAGATGCGAAGTCACGATGTACGCATCTTTTGCACGGCTGTAAAGCCAGATCAGATGCACGGTTTTCTGCATTTTCTTTACATACCTTGCATTTGATCTAGTGTTACCATTCATAATTATGAAAACTAATATGCACGTTATTTTCCGGCTTCTCGTCCTACCCACCCCTTCTGTGCTCCCGAGGTCAGTCGATACAATATATTCAACGGGAAATGGATGGGGCGTTGGGAAGCAAGGGGATGTTGACATTACAAATCATGATTTAGTTGTGTGTGGGATTACCCGAAATGCAGCACGAATATTCCCCCTTCCAAAGGGGGGTAGGGGGATTTAACGATAGATAACTGGCACGTACTATGAAATAGGGTTCCATAATTTGAAAAATGAGCTGCCGCTCACTCATTGTATGAACTTGTAAAACAATAGCTACATCCCCCTGCGCCCCCTTCAAAGGGGGAATGGGTGGCGCCAGTATTCCAACAGGTAGCTTAAAATTAGTTTACGTTTTTTTGATTC